>JAJXWE010000438.1 GCA_021781775.1 Pseudomonadota bacterium
GATGGCGCCGCGCAGCTCGAGCCCGAGCGCAGCCTCCGGTGCCGCCGCCGTGGGGCCCGGCGCGGCCGGTGGCCGCGCGACGGCAAGCCCGCCAGCCAGCAGCCCCAGCAGCACGGTGAGCAGGGCTTTCATGCTCCCATTATCCGCGCAGGCCACGCGGCGGCAACCGCAGCGCTGGCACCGGGCGCGCCGGCTCAGGGCGGCGGTGCGGCGGGCGCTGCACCCCGCCGGGCGCGTGTGCGCCGCGGCGCATAGCCGACCGTCTGCGCAAACAATACGCGCCGCCCCGGACCCAGCCCCAGGCGCGCCTCGAGCCCCTCGCGGTCGCAGTTGTGGAACCAGGTGGCGAGCCCGGTCGCCGCGGCGAACAGGTACACGTTCGCGGCGATGAGTCCCGTGTCGACGTAGTAGTACGAGCGCTGCACGTCCGGGTCGCGCAGACCCGGCTCGGGAAACCCTTGGGTCTGGATCAGCCGCTCGACGTCCGCGACGTAGATCAGCCGTGCCGGCGCGCCGGCGCCCGGATCGGCCTGTGATTGCCCGCCACTCACGGCCAGTGCGCGCAGGTCCTCGGGCACGATGAGCTCCAGGCGGTGCTGCGGTCCGTCGTAGCGATACGCGCCGTCGGCGAGCGCCACGTAGACGTCGATTTCCTGCGAATTGCTGGCGGAGGCGGCGGTGCGCCCGACGCTGCCGAACGGACCGCGCCGGCGGTTCACCCCGAATGCCGCCCAGAGCAGCTCCGAAAGCACCTCTTCGCCGAGCGGGCGCGAGCTGAACGCGCGCGTCGTACGCCGATGGCGCAGCGCGCCGATCAGCATGTTGCGTTCCGCGGCGCGCGGGCGCGGCAGCCGGGGCGGCGGCGCTGCGGCCGCGGACCCGCTCCGCCCGGAACGTGCCGGCCGTTTCGGTCGCATGGGCACACCCTGGCGAGAACCCTGGAGCGACCGACCATAGGCCGTCGCGCCGCGCCGCGACAGTGTGGTTTTCCGCAGCGTGCCCGCGGACCGCGGTGCCGCTCAGAACGGCAGTGGGCGCAGATCTGACTCCCCCCAGCCGCGGCGGGTCTCGCGGGACAACAGCCGCGAGCCCGGCCAGTACTCGAGCGGCCAGTCGGAGCGGCCGTACTCCCCTGCGAGCTGCTCATCGAGCACGCACGCGAGGGGCACGGCGGCCCAGGCTCGCAGCCACGCGTCCGCCGCGCGCAGCGAGCCGGAACTGATCGTGGCATGAAAGTCCGCGATGTTGGTGTTGGGAACGCCCGTCGCCTCGTTGTAGGCGCGGATCAGCGCGGGCATCTCGGCCTGGCACACCGCCAGTCCCCGCTCGCGCAGCAGCCACAGAGCGGCGGGGAAGTGCGCCGCATGCGTCCAGGCGGACTTCGGCGGCGTGCACACGGCAAGTGCACGGGCGGACATGGCATCGACGCCATCGTCGTGCCGCGGCGCTGTCAATCGGCGGGCCGGGTTCTCTGGGTGCGGGCCACTCAGTCCGCCGGCCGCTGCACTAGGCACACGTTCATCTCCGTGCGTATCTCGTAGCCGAGCGAGCCGTACAGCGCAATAGCCGGCGTGTTGGTTTTCCAGGCGTGCAGAAACGCCTGCTCGCCGCGCTGCTGGATCGCGGCGGTCGCCACGGCAGTGAGCCGACGGGCGAAGCCGCGACCCCGGAAGTCCGGGTGCGTACACACCCCGCTCACCTCGGTGAAGCCCGGGAAGCGGAACCGCTCCCCGGCCATGGCCGCGAGCCGCCCGCCGACGCGGATGCCGAGGAAGCGGCCGAGGGTATGCGTGCGCGCGACGAACGGACCGGGCTCGGTGAGCTGCGCCAGGGCGAGCATCTCCGGCGCATCAGCCTCGGTGAGCGCCAGGATCGGCTCGGCGCCGACCGGCTCTGCCGGTAGCCGCCCCGCCAGCATCTGCACCCCCCGCAGCGCCTTCTCGGTGATGAGCCCCGGTGGCACGGCAACCGGCGGCGCCTGCATCAGGCAGGCCCGCTCGAGCGGCTGGAGCAGCGCCGCCAGGGCCGCGAGCGCCGGCTCGGAGTCATCGCGAGGCGACGCGAACACGTTGAACTGCGGCTGGAATCGCCGCGCCAGCGGCCCGCCGGCCGAGAGCCGCTCGTGATACGAGGTGAGCGTCGCCCAGACGGGCCGATCGAGGGGATTGACGGAGGACATGGCCGCTCTGCGCTCAGCGTCGCGGGATACGCGGCAGACCGGTGTGCTGGGTGCGAAACGGCAGCGCCCGCTTGCCGTCCGCCGCGCGCGCGCCACCCCGCCGCCCCGGGGTGAGACCCGTTCCCGCCGGCTGGTAGGCGGGCACGAGCTGCTGTTTACCGCTGCCGATCAGGTCCGCCCGGCCCATGCGCCGCAACGCCTCGCGCAGCACCGGCCAGTTCTCCGGGTCGTGGTAGCGCAGGAATGCCTTGTGCAACCGGCGCACCTTCAGACCCTTGGGCACGTGCACATCCCCGCCGCTGCGACGCACGCGCTTCAGCGGATTCTTGCCCGAGTGGTACATCGCCGTCGCGCTCGCCATGGGCGAGGGCAGGAAGGCCTGCACCTGGTCGGCGCGAAAACCATTGCGCTTCAGCCACAGGGCGAGCTCGAGCATATCCTCGTCCGCGGTACCCGGGTGGGCGGCGATGAAGTACGGGATCAGGTACTGCTCCTTGCCTGCCTCCTTCGAGTAGCGGTCGAACAGCTCCTTGAAGCGGTCGTACGCCCCGATGCCGGGCTTCATCATCATCGACAGCGGTCCCTCGGAGATCGCCTCCGGGGCGATCTTCAGGTAGCCACCGGTGTGATGCTGCGCGAGCTCGCGGACGTACTGCGGGGACTCGACGGCGAGGTCGTAGCGTACGCCCG
>JAJXWE010000439.1 GCA_021781775.1 Pseudomonadota bacterium
TGGCTGCTCGCGTTGACGCTGCTCGTGGCGGGGCTCGCCGCGGGCGGCTTCGCCTGGCTGGCGCAGGACTACGCCGCGCCGGGCCCGACCGAGCACACCGTGCGGGTGCGGGTGAGTGCCGGCGACAGCCTCGGGGCGGTATTCGCCAGGTTGAACGCCTTGGGCGCCCTGGCGCATCCGCGCGCGGTGGCGTTGTACTTGCGGCTGCGAGGCGAGCAGCCGCGCATGGAAATCGGCGTGTATGACATTCCGGCCGCCTCGAGTCCGGCGCAGATCGTGCGCATGTTCGAGGAGGGCCGGGTGGTGCTCGACAAGCTCACGGTCGTCGAGGGGGCGACGTTCGAGCAGTTCGTGAGCCAGCTCGATGCCGACCCGGACATCGTGCCGACGCTGCGCGGCAAGAGCGATGCGGCCATCATGGCCGCGCTCGGTCATGCGGGCGAGCAGCCCGAGGGGCGTTTCTTTCCGGACACCTATCGGTTCTCTCCGGGCACGACGGATCTGACCATCCTCGCCATCGCCTACCGGCAGATGCGCACCGAGCTCGAGCGGGCCTGGCGCGGGCGCAGCGCCGGGCTGCCGCTCGCGAACGCCTATCAGGCGCTGATCCTCGCCTCGCTGATCGAGAAGGAGACCGGGGTCGCCGATGAGCGCGCGCGCATCGCCGGGGTGTTCGTCAACCGCCTGCGCCGCGGCATGCGCCTGCAGTCCGATCCAACCGTGATATTCGCGCTCGGCGCGCGCTATCACGGCGCACTGCACGCGTCCGATCTGGCGATCGCTTCGCCCTACAACACTTACCTGCACGCCGGTTTGCCGCCGACGCCGATCTGCCTGCCCGGGGAGGCCTCGCTGCAGGCCGCCGTGCACCCGGACGCGACCCAGGACCTGTACTTCGTCGCCACCGGCAAGGGCGGTCATCATTTCTCGCGCACACTCGCCGAGCACGACATCCAGCTGCGCCGCTACATCCACCAGCTGCGTCGCGACCGCGCGGCCGATCAGGCGCAGCGGAGGCCGCAGCGGTGAGCCCCGGTGTGTTTATTACGCTCGAGGGGATCGAGGGGGCGGGCAAGTCCACCGTGGCCGCCTGGTTGAGCCAGTGGCTGGGCGAGCGCGGACTCACGGTGCGCCTGACGCGCGAGCCCGGTGGCACGGCGCTCGCCGAGCGGGTGCGGCGCATCGTGCTCGAGCGCGGCAGCGAGCAGGTCTCGGCCGAGGCCGAGACGCTGTTGATGTTCGCCGCACGCGCCATCCACCTGGACAATCTCGTGCGGCCGGCGCTGGCCGCCGGCGAGTGGGTGCTGAGCGATCGGTTCACCGATGCCACCCGTGCCTATCAGGGCGCGGGCCGCGGCGTCGAGCCGCAGTGGATCGAAGCGCTGGCCGAGCGCGTGCATGGGGATCTCGCGCCGCAGTGCACGCTGCTGCTCGACGTGCCGGTGAAGCTCGGTCTGGCGCGCGCGCGCGCGCGCCGTGGGGAGAGCGACCGGATCGAAGCGGAGGCGCAGGCGTTCTTTGAGCGGGTGCGGACCGGCTACCTGGCGCTCGCGCGGCGCGAGCCGCAGCGGATCCGCCTGATTGAGGCGGCGGCGCCGGTGGAGTCGGTTCGCGAGCAGGTCGCTGCGGCACTGCAGCCGTGGCTCACCGCCGCAGGAGTGCGCACGTGAGTCCCTCGTGGCTCGACTCGCAGATGCGGTCCCTGCACGCGGCGTTCGCCGCCGGACGCATGCCCCATGCGCTGCTGATCCACGAGGCGCCGGGCGCCGGCGGAGAGTGGCTCGCCTACTGGACCGCGCAGCTGGTGCTGTGCATCGAGCGCGAGCGCGCGCCGTGCGGGCAGTGCCCGGGCTGCCGAGCGGTGCTGCAGCGGCAGCATCCGGACCTGATGCGCCTCGCGCCGCTCGCGGACTCGACGCAGATCCGTATCGAGCAGGTGCGCGAGCTTTCGGCGGACCTGGCGCTGACCGCGCACCAGGGCGGGTACAAGGTCGGCATCATCGCCCCGGCCGACGACATGAATCGCTTCGCGGCCAATGCGCTGCTGAAGACGCTGGAGGAACCGCCGCCCGCGACGCTGCTGGTGCTGGTGGCGAGCGTACCGTCGCGCCTGCCGGCGACGATCCGCAGCCGCTGCCTGCGGCTGCGGATCGCAGCGCCGCCGCGCGCGGCAGCGGTCGCCTGGCTCGACAGCGAGCGCGGCGCGGCCGACTGGGCACGGGTGCTCGAGGTGCTGGGCGACGCCCCGCTCATCGCCGCGGCGGCCGACCCGGCGACGGTGGTCGGGACGGCCGCCGAGATGCGCCGCGAGCTCACGGAACTCGCCGGCGGCGCGGGCGATGCCGCCGAGAGCGCCGAGCGCTGGAGCCGCTCCGAGCTGCCGCTGCGCTTGGCGTGTTTTGAGAATTGGCTCACGGATCGGGTTCGCGCCGGCCTCGGCGTGCCGGACGCGCTGCCGGAAGTGCGCGCCAGCGCGCACTCGCGGTCCATCCATCTGACTATAAGAGAAACGTTCGAACTCCTGGACGCGGTGCGGGAGCTCAGGTCATCATTTGACGTGCCGCTCAACCGGGGCGTGGCGCTCGAGGCGCTATTGCGCCGCTTGGCGGCGCGCGAGGGTGCCTGAGATGCCCCCGCGGGAGAGAGGCGCCGAGCGCAAAGCTGAGGACGAGTACGTGAGAGCCGGTGGCAACAAGCCCAGTCTGCTAACTCTGACCATCAAGGACAAGAGCGCGCTGTACTTGGCCTACATGCCGTTCGTGAAGAACGGCGGCCTGTTCATACCCACCAACAGCAACTACCGCCTCGGCGACGAGGTGTTCATGCTGCTCAATCTCATGGGCGAGGACGAGAAGCTGCCGGTGGCCGG
>JAJXWE010000440.1 GCA_021781775.1 Pseudomonadota bacterium
GCCGAGCGCCAGGGTGCGCGCGTGCGCATCAAGGAAACTCTCGCGCAGCCGGTTGCACACCAGGCAGAACAGTTCCGCAGTCCGCTCGGCGTCGTAGCTCGCCGAGTGCGCGCTCGCGGGGTCCCAGTCGAGTCCGGCAACCATTGCCGCCTTGGCGAGCACGGTCTGGCCGAGCGCCGCGCCCGCGAGTGTCGCGGTGTCAAAGCACGAGAATGGGTGAAACGGATTGCGCTTGATGTCGGTCCGTCGGACTGCGGCGTTGAGAAAGCCCAGATCGAATGCGGCGTTGTGTCCGACCAGGATCGCGCGGCGGCAGCCGTGCTCGCGCATGGCGTGCCGGATGTCGCGGAAGATCCTCTGCAGCGCGTCGCGCTCGGGCAGGGCGGGGCGCAGCGGATGGAACGGGTCGATGCCGTTGACCTGCAGCGCGGCCGGCTCGATCCGCGAGCCCTCGAACGGCTGGACGTGGTAGCAGTGGGTTGCGCCGCGGCGCAGCGTACCGTCGGCGTCGATGTCGATCAGCACCGCGGCGATCTCGAGCAGCGCGTCGGTGCCGGCGTTGAATCCCCCGGTCTCCACGTCGACGACCACCGGCAGGAAGCCGCGGAAGCGGCCGGCCATCGGACCGGGTGGGGCCGGCGTCTCACCGGCTGCGGGTGGCTCGCTCATGCGCCCTCCACCGCCGCCATGCGCCAAGCGATGCGCTCCCCGGCGCGCAGCGCGACGATCGTCCCGTCGCCGAACGGATAGGTCGACGGCACTGCCCACTCCTGCTTCACCAGGCGCACCTGTCCGGCGTTGCGGGGCAGGCCGTAGAAGTCCGCCCCGTGGTGCGCGGCGAATGCCTCCAGCCGATCGAGTGCGCCGATCGCCTCGAAGGCCTCCGCGTACAGCTCGAGGCCGGCGTGTGCAGAGAAGATCCCGGCGCAGCCGCAGGCGCTCTCCTTGGTGGCACGCTCGTGCGGAGCGCTGTCGGTGCCGAGGAACAGTCGCGGCGAGCCTGAGCGCACCGCCGCGCAGAGCGCTTCGCGGTCCGCCTCGGATTTCAGCACCGGCAGGCAGTAGTGGTGCGGACGCAGCCCGCCGGCAAACAGCGCATTGCGGTTCATCAGCAGGTGCTGCGGCGTCACGGTGGCGGCGATGCCCGCGCGCGCGCCGAGGACGAACTCGACCGCCGCACGCGTGGTGATGTGTTCGAACACGATGCGCAGCCGCGGGAACCGCTCGGCGAGTGGAGCGAGCACCGTGTCGATGAACCGTGCCTCGCGATCGAACACGTCGATGCGCGCATCGGTGACCTCCCCGTGCACCTGCAGGGCGAGTCCCGTCTCCTGCAGTCGCTCGAGCACGCCGTCGACGCGCCGGATGTCCGTCACGCCGGCGTCAGAATGGGTGGTCGCACCGGCCGGGTACAACTTGAAGCCGAGGATGCCGCCACGCGCGCGCGCGCGCTCGACCTCCTCGGGGGCGGTCGTATCGGTCAGGTACAGGCTCATCAGCGGCGTGAACTGCGTGCCGGCGGGCAGGACGGCGAGGATGCGGTCGCGGTACGCCAGCGCCTCGGCGGCGGTACGCACCGGGGGACGCAGGTTCGGCATCACCAGCGCGCGCGCGAAGCGTGCCGCGCTGAAGGGCACGACCGCCGCGAGCGCCTGGCCGTCGCGAACATGCAGGTGAAAATCGTCGGGACGGCGCAGCGTGAGAGTGTCCGCCGTGCTCATGAGGGCTTCTCCAGCACGTCCCAGACATTCTGGCGGAGCAGCAGTTCCAGGGCCAGCCGCACGCCGAAGCCAGTGACCTCGGTGTTGACGTGTCCCAGGCCGCCGGTGCGCGTCGCGGCGGACAGATCGACGTGCGCCCAGGGAATCTCGCGCGGCACGAAGCGGCTGAGAAAGCGCGCCGCGAGGATGTGATCGCCCTTGCCCGCCACCGCGCACTGCTTCACGTCCGCCACCTTGCTCTCGAGGTCGGTGTCGAAGTCCGCCTCGCACGGGAACGGCCAGACGCGCTCGCCGCTGGCGCGCCCGGCCGCGAGCAGCCGCTCGTCGAGCGCCGGTCGGTTGGTGAACACGCCGCTCATCCGCTCGGTCAGCGCGTGCACGCAGGCCCCGGTCAGCGTCGCGAAGTCGAGCATCAGGCGCGGACGGGTGCGCGCCGCGAGTGCCAGCGTATCGGCGAGCGCCATGCGGCCCTCCGCGTCGGTGTGCACGACCTGGATGGTCACGCCGTTCGCGGCGCGCACGACCTCCTGCGGCCGGTAGGCGCGCGGGCCGATGCTGTTCTCGCTGATCGCGAGCCATGCATCGGCCGCGATCGGCGCACGCAGCTCGGCCAGCGCGATGAGCGTCGCGAGTGCCACCGCGCTGCCGCTCATGTCGGTGTGCATCTCGAGCATGCTGCTGTGCGGCTTGAGGTTCACCCCGCCGGTGTCGAAGACGATGCCCTTGCCGATCAGCGCCAGGTCCGGCGCGCCGCGCTGCCGGCGCGGCGGCCGGTAGGAGAGGCGCGCGATGCCCGCACCCGGATGCGCGTTGCCGGCCGCGACCGCGAGGAAGGCGTTGGCGCCGAGGCGGCGCAGCGCCGGCTCGCCGAGCCAACTCATGCGCAGGCCGTGGCGGCGCGCCAGGCGTCGCAGTACCGAGTGAAAGCCGCTCGAGTCGAGCATGTTGGGCGGCAGTGCGGTCAGCCAGCGCGCCAGGTTGGTGCCGTCGGCACCGATGGCCGCATGGCGCGTGTCGATGCGCGGCTCGAGCGGCAGCACGATGCGCCGCAGCGTCGGTGCGACATCCGCGGTACTTTTGAAGCTCGGCAGCGCGAAGCCCTCAGCGAGCGTCGCCGCGAGCAGCGCCTCGAGCGCCGCCG
>JAJXWE010000010.1 GCA_021781775.1 Pseudomonadota bacterium
CCCCCCGGCATCCCATCCGGTGAGGTCGACTTCGGTGCCGCGCCGGCAGCATCTGCCGCAGGAGATTTCGCGGATGCCGGCCTCGCCGTCTGGCGCGCTGGCGCACCCGGTGCACTGGCCTGAGTCGCCCCGGGCGCCTTCGTGGACGCCGGGACCCGGCTCGGTGCGCCCGGCGACGCTCCGGCTGGACTCTCGACAGTCGCCTTTGCGGCGTGTGGACGCGCACCGGCTGGCGCCGGCGGAGGCGGCAGCTGCCGCTCGACGACCGAGGCGATGTTGATCACCGCCGGATCGTCCCGCAGCTTCACGTAGAGCCTGCCGTCCTTCGGGTGAGGCACCGGCAGCGCGTACCCCGGGAAGCCGTCGGGAACCTGCACCGCGTGCCGGAAGGCCGGATCCTCCGCGATGGCCTCGAGCAGGAACAGGTCCGCGCCGGAGAGCTTGCACGCGAGCTTCGCGGTCGCCGGACACACCAGCGTGCGCAGCCGCGGCAGGCGCACCAGTGTCGCGAGCGGCTGCCAGGCGCCTGAGACACCGCGATCGATCACCCGGAACTGCAGCGGCCCGAACGCCGACGGTCCGAATGCGCGGGCCGGATCCAGCGTCGCGATGGCGACCGACTGGGTCTCGAGCGTGATGCCGCCGTTGGTCTGGGTAAGGGTGGCGGAGTATGCCCCGTCTGCAGTGGCGACCTCGATCGATTCGCCGCGATCAAAGACTACGGGCGTCTTGGCGCGAACCGAGAAAGTGAGCTGCGCGTCCTGCGGCACCTCATTGTTGCCGGCCAGCTGAATGTGGGTCGGCGCGTGCGATCCGGAGAGATACACGCTCTTGGCAATCAGCGTCACGCCAGGCCGGGGCGCGGCTATCACGCTCTGCAGCGTCAGGACTCGCCCATCCTTGAGACTCACCCGTGCCAGCAGGCCCTGGCCCGCTGCAAGTTTCGCTGCAGCCGCAGGATCCTCGGCCGTGACGCTGAGCCGATCCACGCCCTGTTGTGTCGAAAGCACCCCCGGGAGGAACTTCACCCCGTCGATCGCGAGACCGGCCACCTCGTCGAGGCGGCTGCCCGTGAGGACCCCTGCGCTGTCGCCGGCATGCAGCGTGAAACTGTCGAGACCCGCCGGCTCCGAATAACCCTCGAGCGGCACCGAAGGCGATGCGAACGAGCCGAACTGCTTCACGACGACCGTCAGCGGACCGGGCGGGGTGTTCTTGAGCGGCAGCTTCACTCGCACTTCATTCGGCTGCACCGCCTTCCAGTCGGTCTGCAGGACGCTGCCGCCTGCATCGCGCACCGTGATGTCCGCGACGCAGTTGACGCTCGGGGCCGTCAGGTGAATCGTGTCCTCCCGCCCGACGATGACGGCCGCTTCCCCCGGCGTCGCCACCGACCACCCGTTGGTGCGCGCATCCTGCAGCTCGAACGTCGGACCCTCGTAGGGAACGAAGCCCCAATCGCCGTGCAGCGTTGCGTGCACGCGGCTGCCGAGGTCCGCTTGGCCGATCGGGCCGGTGTCGATCAGGAAGCCTCCCTGCGACGCATCCGCCGCTGCGGGCAGCTCGACCGTACGGCCGTCGCGGCCGACCAGCCGCAGGCGCATGCCGTGCGCGTACGCGGTGGAAAAGACGAGCGGCGCCCCTTCAACGGGCAGCACGAAGGGCGTCTTGCGGATGCAGAGGCTCTGCTGCGGATCGACGGCGTGCAGCGGCGGCAGCTGCGGCGGCTCCACGGCCGGCAGCGCCGTCACCAGGACCGATTTCGGATCATGGAACGACGGCGGGGTGTTCAGCGTCAGCGCCAGTACCTTTCCGCGCTGGGTGGCGAGCGCGGGGATGTACTGGTATTGCGCGGTAGTGAACGAGCTGAAGATGCGTGCGATGTCGATGATGGAGGCGATGTATGGACTGTAGTAACCGTAGCTCAGCTGCGGGGTGTAGCTGGCCTCCATGGCAAGTGCCGTGGCCGGCCCCGAAGTGAGCGCCTCGACGATCGAGGTGCTGTGCCCGTCATTGAGGATGAGCGACTCCCCGCCCTGCATCAGGCACGGGGCCTGCAGCTGCGTCATCCGCTGCAGGCACTTCGTCTTCACTTTGATCGCGAGGCTGCGCGCGAGCTTCGGGGCCACCTGCTTGAGGTTCCCCGAATCGCTCTCGTCCACGGATTGGATCGCACGCAGGTAGACATTGAGCCGGGAGATGTCGAGCGTCGCCTGGTTCAGATCCTGCGAGGTGCGCACGAAGGCCCCGGGGCGGCCGCGCACCGCACCGACCAGCGTCTTGAAGTCACCGTCGGTCTGCGGCGCGAGAAACACCAGCACTTGCTCGGCACCCACGGGCACCGGGAGCGTCAGGCCCTTGCGGCCGCACGCCTTCCTCCAGATCTCGCAGCGCACGAACCAGCGCCGGGGTGGAGGGTTGGTGGCGCCGCGCAAGAAAGCCACGATCAACAGGTAGTGCTCCGACTGAGTCGCGGGCAGGTCGGCGCGGATCCACAGCCGATCGCCAACCGCGAGGTTCGGGACTTCGGCGATGGGCAGCGTCTCCTGTCCGCGCGTGACCGTGACCTGCAGATCGGGTCCGGCCAGGTCGAAGGGCGCCACGCCGGCACGCACGGCCGGACACAGGCAGAGGCAGAGCACGGCGCCGAGCGCCAGCAGTCGGGAGAATCGCATGCGGCCATTGTACGACCGGTACACCCGTCGGTCGCAACCGTCGCTCGGACCTGATGGCGCTCAGCGCGAGTCGCTGCACGGCGCGTGGCGGGATTCGCGCGCAACCGCACAGCAGCTCAACCACGTGCCGCGATGAACGCCCCCAGATGGAAGGCGGCCTGCGCCGCCGTGTAACGATGTGTCGCCGCCACGGGACACGCGTACCGGGCCAGACAGCCCTGCGTGCGGCAAGCGGAACCGTGCTCGGACGAGACGTGATCACGGCATACCTCGGGGGCGTATCGACCACCGGCCAGTGCGCCGGCCGGACACGCCGCGACACACGGCTGCTCGTCGCACGATGCGCAGGGATTCGGCCAGACCTTCAGTGCTGGCAGCTCGACCGCATACGGCAGCAGCAGCGCACCGCGGTATGCGTGCCACTGACCGTACTCGGCATGCATGAGCACACCGAGGGGCGAGGCATAGAGACGCTCGGCGCGATGTGCCCAGCGTTGGAACGGCCACCAGGGCGGCCCCGTGAACGGATAGACCGCACCCGCACTGAACCGGCTCGCGAGCTCGCCCACGACGCGTCGCGACCACCGGTCGAGCGCATGCGGCGCCCCGTCGCCGGACTCGGGCGACGCGGCGAACACTGGCCATTGCTCGCGCCCCGTGAAGCCGAGCAGAACGACGGTGCGGGCGGGATGCCCGCTCACCTCGGGCAGCGCATCACCGTCCTCAGGATGGAAGCCCCCGCGGCACGCCAGTCCCACCGTTGCGGCTTGTGCGCACAGCTGCGCGTAGGTCGCTGTACCCGCCTGCCTCACCGGCGCGCGCTCCGCGCCTGGTACGGAAACCAGTCCGCGCCGCGCGTCGCGACCGGCTCGATCTGCACGCGGTGCGGCTCGGCGTCCACGCCGGCCAGCGCGCGCGGCACGTCGCCGGCGAACAGGCTGATCCGCACCGGGGCGGCCGCCGGTCGATCGGCAATCACCGCGGCGAGATCGCGGGCCGGCGAGAGAACGATCACCGGGCCGCGGATCTGATCCTCCGGCGCGCGCTCCTCGCCCGTGCCCTCGATCATCAGCGTCGGCTGGAAGAAATACCCGGTCAGACCCCAGGGCTGGTAACGGCGGCCGCCGAGCTTGATCAATGCGCCGCGCCTGAGCACCGCGGCAACCTGCGCCTCGACCTCCTGCAGCCGTGCGGCGCTGGCGAGCGGCCCGAGGTCACTCCCCGCCTTGACAGCGTCGCCGACTTCGAGAAACGCCAGCGACTCGTGCAGCCGATCCGCGAAGGCGTAGATTCGCGACCGCTCGACATAGACGCGCACGCTCTGCCCGGCGCGCTGGCCGCAGTGATACAGCCGCCGGGCGCTCACCCCGGCCACCGCCAGGTTCAGATCGGCATCCGGACTGACATAGACGATATCGGTAGCCACGGGCTCATCAGCAGGGCGCACATGCTCGACACCGGCGTCCTGCACGAGGACTGGTTCGCCTACCAACACGCTCAAAACCCCGTGCGGGAGAGCCGCGCAGCATCTCGCCGCGCCGAGAACGGTCAAAGGCGCCTCGGCGGGCAACGCGACGACGCAGGTGCCGCCACGGGCCAACCGCTCCGAGACGATGCGCGACCAATCGACGAGTGCCCCGTCGGATCGGGGCCACGCCACACTCACGGTCGGCGCCGGTGCCGACGCAGCGGTCGGAGCGATGCGCCAGCACGCCGCGGCATCCCGCACCCGATCGAGGGCCTCGGTGAAGACCTGACCGCTCTCGCGCGCGTGGATGAGCGCGAGCTCCTCCTGGATGGCAAGCAGCCGTTCGCCCACCCCAGCGAGCAGCGCGGCTCGCTCCTCGGGGCGGCGCTGCCGCCACGCGGGCGCGGCCGCACCAGCGGCTCGCAGGGCATCGCGCCACTGCGACGCTTCGGCGAGGCCGACCGCGCCGAGCGGTCGCAGCGTCGATGGATTGATGACGACCCGCGTCTCGCGGGCAGCCGACGGCACCCACTCGCCAGCGATCATGACTTCTTCGATTTCAGGCACGCACCGTCTCCGCCTCGACGCCGTCGATGCGCGGCCCGGTGCTCCCGGCTCCGCGCGATGGCGCGCTTAGTGTAGGGCACCCGCCGAGGCCACCCGGCATGGTCGCGACCGAACCCTGCTTAAAAGCGACGCCGGCGGCGCCGGCGCAGCCCCCCGGGGTAACTAGGCCGATGCGCAGGATAGGTGGAGCGATGGGTCACGGGGCGCCAAAAAAAGTATTTTCATCAACGGGTTACGGCGCGCCCGATGCCACAGGCCGCGACCGCCGGCGCGTAGGGCTACTCGGTGGGCGAACGTACGGGCAGGAACTTGCGCGCGAGCACGATGAGCACGCCGACCGCGATCCAGCTCAGGCCGAGGCGCTGGGCATTGGCGCTCATGTTGAACATCACGAAGCCGATGATCAGGAAGCCGATCACCGGAGCGAGCAGGTGCCGCAACCAGTCGCGGCTCGCCTTGCGCCACAGGAAGTGCCGGATCACCGAGACGTGCACGAACAGAAATCCCGTCATCGCACCGAAGCTGACCACGGTAAGCAGCAGCTCGAGGCGATGGGCGAAGAACAGAATCAGTCCGACGGTCACCCCCGCGACCAGCAGGGTCGAGCGGTCAGGCACCTTTCGGTGCGGATCGACGTGTGCGAACGACCGCGGCAGCCGCCCATCGCGCGCCATGCTGAAGAGCAGCCGGGCGATGGCGGCCTGCGAGGTGAGTGCCGAGGCGATACCGGCGAGGAACACCCCGGCGATGGACAGCACGCCCTTGAGCCACGGACCACCGATGACGCCCGCGATCGTATAGAACGCCGCGTAACTCGGCTTGCCCGGACCGAACGCGTCGCGGTGCAGCACGAACAGCGACGCGAGGTAACTCTGACCGATGAACAGCACAGCAGTCACTACGAGCGTCAGCAGCGTCGCCTTGCCGACCAGGGTCACGCCCCCGCGGGTCTCCTCCGCCAGCGTGGAGATTGCATCGAAGCCGAGGTAGTTGAGCACGCCAATCGAGACCGCGCCGAGCACCACGGCGGGGGCGATGCGGCTGCGGTCGTAGAATGGCTCGAGGGTCAGGTGCGCCCCGGCCGTGCCCCGGGCGAGCGCCACGAGCGCACAGACGAAAAACAGCCCCAACGCCGCCAGCTGCAGCAGCAGCAACCCCTTGTTGGTCCGGGTGATCGAATCGATGCCGCGCAGATTGATCACGGTGTTGAAGACGAGCAGGCCGATCGCCCAGACCGCGAGCGGAATCCCCGGGAGCACCGCATCGATCGCGACGGCGGCCGCGATGTAGATGAGCGCCGGGGTGAGCAGGTAATCGAGCACGACTGCCCAGCCGGCGATGAACCCGGCGGTCTCCCCGAGCGTGCCGCGCGCATAGGCGTAGGCCGAGCCAGCGAGCGGGAACTCCTGGGACATCGCCATGTAGCTCAGTGCCGTGAAGAACATGGCCACGAGCCCGATGACGTACACCAGCGGCACCATGCCAGCGCTGGCGTCGTACATGATGCCGAACGACGGGAACGGCGCCGTCGGCGCGATGAGCACCAGACCGTAGACGAGCAGATCCGTCAGCGTGAGCGCACGCTTCAGCTCCTGTCGATACCCGAAGTCCGCGACGGTGACGGCGGGTGCGCCCTCGCCTCCTTCGATGCTCACGTCAGTGTCCGGGCACGAAGTGCAGGTCGCGGTAGTCGTAGCTGAAGTCGGTCCACGGGAACACCGGTTTCAGGGCGACGCGCATGACTCGCCCCTGGCGGACCGTGAAGGTGACGTAGGCATTGGGAATGCCCCGCTGGCTCCAGTGCGTCTCGAAGACATCGTCGGCCACATGCTCGAGGGCACCGTCCATGCCGGGTGTCTCGTCGAGACGGATCGATAGTTTATTCCCCTGGTGGCGCGTGATGGTCATGTGCCCATACCAGGGATCCGCATACGTGCCGGCATACGCCCCGAGGGGCAACGACAGGCGCCCGTTCGGTCGGTAAGAGCGCGGCAGGTGCATCAGGGCGGCCTGCTCCTGGCGGACCTGCCGCTCATGCTGCTTCACCAGCACCGACACCCAGTCGTGGGGCGGCCGGTCCAGGTAATAGTCGAGCAGCTCGTAAACCAGCGCCTCGAGGGTCGCGACATCCTCAGAGTTGATACAGATCGAGAAGGCCACGTGTCGACCCGGAATGAAATACAGGGCCGACAGTGCACCCAACACGCCGCCGTCGTGCTCGATGACCTTGTGCCCGTCGTCGACCTCCACGAACCAGCCGAGCGCGTAGTCCTGCAGCGTCGGATTCGGCAGCGTGCGCGACGGCGGCCCGAAGGCGTCCGCTGGAACGACCATGACCGGACTCCACAGCGCCCGGACCGCCCGCGCGCTGAGCAGGCGGTGGCCGTCGGGCAGCCGTCCGCCGTTCTCCCACATCGTCATCCACTTCGCCATGTCCAAGGCGCTGGCGTTGATGCCTCCGGCGGGAGCGGATGCCGGGGAGTCCAGCCAGTGATGCAGGATGCTCAGAGGTCCAACTCCACGCAGCGGGCCATCGATGCGCGCGTGCAGCGCGACCCCGTTCGGCGCATGCGGATCGTACTGCATCGTCGCGTCGGTCATGCCGAGCGGGTCGAGCAGGCGCTCGCGCACGAACGTGCTCCAGCGCTGACCGGACACCGCGTGCACCAGCGAGCCTGCCGCCATGTACAGCACGTTGTCGTAGGCGAATACCTCGCGAAAGCCCGTTCGCGGCTTCAGGTAGCGCAGCGCGTGCACGACGTCCGCCCGGCTGCGTGTCGAGGCCGGCACGACCAGCAGATCACCCTCGCCGAGCCCGAGCCCGCTGCGGTGCGTGAGCAGATCCCGGACCGTCATGTGCGCCGTCGCGTACGGATCGTACATGCGAAACCCCGGCAGGTGCCGCTCGATGCGGCTGCTCCACTTGAGCTTGTGCTCCTGGACCAGGATCGCGAGCGCCGCGGACGTGAACGCCTTGGTCTCCGAGCCGATCGGAAACAGCGTGCGGGCGGTGACGGGCGCGCGCGTCTGGATGCTGCGCACGCCGTAACCCTTCGCGACGACCGTCCGGCCGTCGACCACGATGGCGAGCGAGAGCCCCGGGGTGCCGAAAGCGTGCATCGCGGCGTGCACCATCCGGTCGAGATGCTGCGGCACCGTCCCACGCGCCATCGCCGGCGCCGCGGCCGCCAGGGCGAGGGCGGCCGCGGTGGCCTGCCCGAAACGCAAACGCCGCCTGCCGCCCGACATGGGTGTTCAGTACCGCAGGCTGAAGTTGACCAGGTGGAACGCGAAGATCAGCCAGAGCCCGTAGAGACCGCACAGCCCGAGCAGCAGTTCCCCGCCACGTACCAACCAGCCGCCCGGACCGCGCCAGAGGCGCAGCGCCGCCTCGGCGACGATCGCGAGCGCGCCAGCGATACCGAGCACGGACAGCGCGTAGGCCCCGAGCATCGGTCCGTTGAGGCTCCAGTGGTTGCCGAGCAGCAACATGACCACGCCGATCCAGCCGCCCAAGACGGCGAGCAGCACCAGGGCGCCGAGCCGCGAGGCGAGACGCAGTCGCCGCTGCAGCGCCGGGAGCGCGAGCACCGTGCCGAAGCGGCGCCGCGCGATCCATCCGCCCAGCCAGATCGCAAGCGTCAGCAACAGCACGAGACAGAATCCGCCGAGCATCACCTTGAGATCCGAGAGCTTCTTCCAGCCGTGGACGCGCTGGAAGACGAACACCGGCGGATAGGCATCCGTGACCCAGTAGCGGATGTGTCCGGCCCGGTCAGTGACGAACTTCAGGTGGGACTGGCCGCCAACCTCGCGGTACGACAGCGGGCCGACCTCCCGCCACTTCTTGGGTGCGCCGCTCAGGTGCGTGAGCATGCCAACCTCGATGCGCCCGTCCGGCAAGGCGATGACGGGCGTCTCGGTGATCGCGCTCAGCATGCTCAGCGCCGAGGCGATCCGCCGCGACGAGGTGTACCAGCCGGCGACGCGCGCCGCATCCTTTTGCGCCTCGCCCCGGGCGACTGTCGGCTCCTTCGGCGGCTGGTACGGGAAGTAGCGGTCCAGGAAAGCGTGGAAGATCGCCACCCGCACGTTTTCCGCCGCGCCGTTGTTGCCGACGCTGTTCAGCGCGATGAAGAAGCCCACGTCCTTGCCGAGCAACAGATGCAGGTCGGAGTGGAACCAATTGGTGTCGCCACCGTGCCCGATGATGGTGAGGCCGTTGCGGTTCTCCTGGTAGAACCCGAGATCGAACCCGTTCATGCCCGGCGCCATGCGCGACTGGGGCGAGTGCATCAGGGCAAGCGTCTGGGGGTCGAGGATGGGCGCGCCGCCATCGGAGCCGTCACCGAGCTGCGCGATCATGAAACGCGCCATGTCGGTGGCCGTTGCCGCGACGGATCCGGCGGGCCACACCTCGATGTACTCGAATTTCTTGGCTTTGCCCGAGGCGGTGTCGTATCCCTGCGAAACGTCCGCCATCAGCGCCGGCGGCGGCGGCTGACGGAAGGTGGTGTGATGCATGCCGAGCGGCTGGAAGATGTGCTGCTCGATGTATCGGTCGAAGGGTTCGCCCGAGAGCCGCTGCACGATGTAGCCGGCGAGCGTCGCGCCGTAGTTGGAATAGGCGGTGATCTCACCCGGCGGGAAGATCCGCGCCGGCCGGTGCCGGATGAGATAGGTGCGCAGCGGCATCAGCTGGTCCGCCGACTTCATCATCAGCTGCGAGATGGTGTCCTCGAACCCCGGGGTGTGGGTCATGAGGTCGCGCATGGTGATGGGTCGGCCGAACTTCGGCGGAATCCGGAAATCGAGGTAGCGGTTGACGTTCTGGTTCAGGTCGATCCGGCCCGCCTGCACCTGCTGCATCACCGCCGTCCAGGTGAACAGCTTGGAGATCGAGCCGATGCGGAACAGGGTCTGGTTCGGGATGACCGGCGCGCGGGTCTTGACGTTCGAGAAGCCGTAGCCGTGAACGAACAACAGCTTGCCGCCGGAGACGACCGCCACGACGGCGCCCGCGATGTTGGCGCGGCGGATCGCATAGGGGACGATCCCGTCGAAGAACGCGACGGCATCCGCCTGCGTGAGCGGATGATCCGGCGAAGCGGCGCTCGCCGCGCCCGCAGACGCAGCAGGTGCAGGCGAGACGGGCGGCGGCGTGGCGCGGGTAGCGGAGGGAGTCGCGGCACCCATCGCCGAGCCGGCCACCAGGAGGCAGGCCAGCGCGAGCGTTGCCCCGCGTCCACCGCGGATACGGAGGGACATGGTCATGCGGTCACCTTCTTGGATTGGCTCGGGAGCGGGAAGCCCCAGTCGGGCGGACAGGCGACTGTGCCGTCGCGATACACGGCCGGAGGCTCCCGGTCGTTGGTCAGAAACGTCGGTGCATCGAGATCCACGATCTCGCACAGCGCCCCGACCACGCAGGCTGGCGCGATGGCGAGCGCCGTGCCCTGCATGCAGCCCACCATGGGCCGCATTCCCAGGCGGCGCACCTCGCGCGCCATCTCCAGGGCTTCCGTCAGGCCACCGCACTTGTCGAGCTTGATGTTGATGACCTGGTAGATCCCCTGCATGCGGGCGATGTCGGGCAGCGATTGAACGCTCTCGTCCGCGGCCAGCGGCAGCGGCGAATCGAGCCCGCGCAGGTCCTCGTCGCGCCCCACCGGAAGGGGCTGCTCGATGAGCTGCACGTCGAGCTCGACCAGCACCGGCAGCAGTGCCTCGAGGCTGCGGCGCGTTAGTCCCTGGTTGGCGTCGATCCCGATCCACACATCCGGCTTAGCGGCCCGCACCGCCCGCAGGCGCGCCTCGTCGTCCTGGCCGGTCAACTTGATCTTCAGCCGCCGTGCCGAAGTGTACGTGGCGGCGGTCGCGGCCATCTCCTCGGGGCTGCCCGCGCCCACCGTGTAGGTGGTCTCGAGCGGCCGCAGAGTCTCCAGGCCTGCGGACCGGAACGCCGGCACGTCGCTCAGCTTCGCCTCCAGGTCCCACAACGCGCAATCGAGCGCGCAACGCGCCCCGCCCGGCGGCAGCAGCGCGCGCAGCGCCTGCCGCGTCAGGCCGGCTTCGATCACTGGGCGCACTTGCTCGATCTGTTCCGTCATGCTCGAGACCGTCTCGCCGTGATAGTACACGCCGGCCGCCTCGCCGCGGCCGCGGACGCCCTGGTGCGACAGCTCCGCGACGAGGACCTCGCAGTCCGTGAAGGTGTAGCCGGAGATCCGGAACGGGCTGCGGGTCGGCCAGCGCTCGCCGGTGATCTTCATCGTCAGCATGGCGTCCGTCCTGTTCAGAGCTTGCCGGTGATCGTCAGGCCGATCATGCGCGGCGGTGTGACATCGCCCACCGGCGCGGCCTGCGTGACCGCGGCCCCGCCCTGATCGATCTCGATGATCGATCGTCTGTTGGTCAGGTTGCGAGCGTAAATCTCGAGCGTCCACCGGCCGCGCGTCACGCCCGTCTCCAGGTCGAATTCGCTGTCGCTCGGCAGGTTGGCCTGGCCGAGCGCCGGGTTGAACCCCGACTCCCGGCGACCCGTGTAGCGCCAGTCGGCGCCGAGGGATGCCGACAGATCTCCCCGCTGGTAGTACGTGTAGTTTCCCGACGCCGAGCCGCTCCAGTGCGGGATGTACGGCAGCTGCGCCCCCGCGCGGGCACCGACCAGGATCGGATCGGTGCTCGAGGTGAGCTGCGCATCGGTATAGGCTCCGCCCAGCCGCACGGTCAGCCGCTCGAGCGGGATCCACGCGGCCTGCCATTCGAAGCCCTTGCTGCGGGCGCTGCCGCCGTTACCGTTGACACCGAAGTTGTCGACGACCGTTTCCAGCTGAATGCCCTTCCAGTCGATGTCGAACAGATCCGCATCGAGCGACAGACGGCCCTCGAGCAGCCGCGACTTCACACCGAGCTCGTAGTTGATCAGCGTGTCGGAATGGAACGTTGCCGGTACGTTGGGTGGCGGGTTCGGGGGCAGCACGTTCGGACCGCCGGGCTGGTATCCCTTTGCAACGCGCGCGTAGACCATGGTATTGGCGGTGGGGTGCCAGTGCGGCGCCACGGAATAGGTGAACACCCCCTCCGAGGAACGGCCCTGCGCCGACGCCAGGCCAAACTCGAGGGCATCCTGGCGGTTGTGCGCCCACCGCCCGCCGACGCTCAGATCGAACGCCTTGGAGAAGTGATAGGTGAGGTTGCCGAAGCCGGCCACCTCGAGGTAACTGGAGTTCAGCTGCACGAACCCCACCGGGGCGCTGGTCAGCGTCGGGATGAGCGCCTGGTGGAGGTTCGCCGTCTCGTGCGTGTAGAAGAACCCGGCCAGCCAGTCGAGCCGGTGCGTGCCGACCGAGGCCAGGCGCAGCTCCTCGGTGAGCTTGTGGTCGCCGAGCACGGCTCGCTCGAGCGTGCCAAACAGCGCCGTGGCATCCTCGATCTGATCGCCCGAGTACGTCCCGTAGCTGGTCGCCGAGGTGAGTGCGCCCCAGCCGAGGTTCCAGTCCACCGTGGCGTTGTAGAGCCGGTTGCGCACCGTCGAGGTCTCCGAGACCGCCCGTCCCTGGGCCAGCGGGCCGTAGAGCGGCGTCAGGCTGATCCGCATGCCGGAGGCGGTCGCAGTGGAGGGAACCGTCGTCAGATCAACGCCATTGGTCCCGCCGAGATTCATGTCCTGCAGGTACGCCGTCAGGCGGACCGTCACCGCGTCCGGATGGCCCCAGAGGAGCGAGGCGCGCCCGCCCTTTTCGCCCGAGCCGTTGACGTGGCGCACATTGCGGGTGGGATCGTTGATGAATCCGGCGTGCTTCCATCGGTAGCCATCGACGCGCAAGGCCACGTCCGAGGTCAGGGGAAGATTGACCATGCCCCGGGTGGACCAGCCGAACCCGCCGCCGGCAGTCTCGTCCATGCCCGCCTGGACCTCGTCGTCGAACGCCTTGGGATTGGGCGGATTGGTGACGAAGCGGATCAGTCCGCCGAGGGTATTGGCGCCATAGAGCGTGCCCTGCGGTCCGCGCAGCACCTCGATCCGCTTCATGTCGAAGGTATCGATGTTCGGCGTCATGATCAGGCCATCGGCGAGCGCGCTTGAGGAGCCGTACGGGCTTTCATCGAGGTAGGTGCCGATCGTGGCGCCGACACCCTCGGTGTTGATGCCGCGCAGCACGAGGGTGGTGTGCGCCGGGTCGGAAGCCACCATGACCATGCCGGGAACCGTCTGCACGTAGTCCGCGAAATTCACCTCGTGCATGCGCGCGAGCTGCGCCCCGCTGACGACCGTGATACTCATGGGCACGTTGCGCAGCGGCTCCGGGCGCTTCGTGGCCGTCACCACGATGGGTGCGAGGCGAACGGCCGATGCCGTGTCGGCCCGCGCCGCCGTCGCGCCGCCCAGGCCGATTCCGCACGCCAACAGGCCGGCCATCCCGTCTCGCCAGGTCATCGTTCTCATGATTTTCTCCCAGAGGAGAGCCCCCGGGCACGAATGGTAGAGAAATCTCAGTAAAAATACAAATTGATATATTTATACCAACGCGCATCGCCCCGCGCGCGGG
>JAJXWE010000441.1 GCA_021781775.1 Pseudomonadota bacterium
TGTAGCTTGCGTGCGCACTCGGACGGGCTACGACGCCGGGCCAGACGTGTTCGGGACCGTAACCGGCGATGGCCGGGTAGTGCCAGAAGCCGGCCGGCTGAGCGGCCATGGCAGCCGTGGCGGTCAAGGTGAACGCGAGCAGCGAGAGCGCAGCGGTACGAAGTCTCATGGTGAGTTCCTGCATCAGGGGGTGGGGCAGCCTAGGACGCACATAGTGTGATGCACGGACACATAAATCCAATGCATGTAAAATAGT
Organism: Pseudomonadota bacterium; assembly: GCA_021781775.1. Lineage (GTDB taxonomy): Bacteria > Pseudomonadota > Gammaproteobacteria > Steroidobacterales > Steroidobacteraceae > 13-2-20CM-66-19. Next base: position 257 of record JAJXWE010000441.1, read on the forward strand.
ACTTACATATATTAAATTTATATAAATACGGAACGGATCAGCCTGGAGACGGATCAGGCACTGCAGCACAATGCGCGCATTGCCACTGCGGCGCTATCTCAGCCGGCCGGCGGGTCCCGATGAGCGCAGACGATCCCATTTATCTCGACAATGCGGCGACCACGCCCCTCGATCCGACGGTGATCGAGGTGATGACCCGCAGCCTTGCGCACGAAGGCGGTCGCGGCAATCCCGCCTCGGGGCATGTGTTCGGACGCCGCGCGGCCGAACGCATCGAGGCGGCGCGCGCTGAGGTGGGGGCGCTGATCGGAGCGGACGCGGCGGACATCGTGTTCACCTCCGGGGCGACCGAAGCGGACAACCTGGCGGTGCTTGGCGCCGCGCGCGCCGAGGGGCATCGCGGGCGGCATCTGGTGAGCTCACGCATTGAGCACAAAGCTGTGCTTGATCCGTGCCGGCGCCTGGAGAGGGACGGTTGGACGGTGTCGCTGCTGGCGCCGGATCGCAGCGGTCGGATCGACCCGGGCGCCGTCGCGGCCGCGCTGCGCCCGGACACGGTTCTGGTGTCCGTCCTCTGGGTCAGCAACGAAATTGGCGTCATCCAGGATGTGGCGGCGATCGGGTCGCTGTGCCGCGAGCGCGGCATCCTCTTCCACACCGATGCGGCGCAGGCGGTCGGCAAGCTCCCGATGGACGTGCGCTCGCTGCCGATCGATCTGATGTCCTTCACGGCCCATAAGCTCTACGGTCCGAAGGGTATTGGGGCGCTCTACGTGCACGCACAGGCGCGCGCGCGGGTGCAGCCACTGCTTTTTGGCGGTGGACAGGAGCGCGGGTTGCGTCCGGGCACGCTGCCAACGCATCAGATCGTCGGGTTCGGTACGGCCTGCGCGCTGGCGCGCGCGGCGCTCGCGGCCGAAGCCAAGCGCCTGAGTGCTCTGCGTGAGCGCCTGTGGGAGCAGCTGCGCGGCATCGAGGGGGTGTACCTCAACGGCGAGGACGCGCCGCGCATTCCCGGCATTCTCAACGTCTCCTTCGAGGGCGTCGAGGGCGAGAGCCTCGTCACGGGCCTGGTGGACCTGGCATTGTCGACCGGCTCGGCCTGCAATTCGGCCTCGGGCGAGCCGTCGTACGTCCTGCGCGCCCTCGGCCGCGATCCACAGCTGGCTCAGAGTTCCCTGCGCTTCAGCTTGGGGCGCTTCAGCACGCCGGCCGACATCGACACGGCGGGCGCCGCGGTGCGGCGCGAGGTGGCGCGCCTGCGGGAGCTGTCGCCGGCGGCCGAGCCGTCGGGCAGGGCGAGCGATGCCGCGCGGGAACTGGTGGGCGAGGCCGGTGGTCCGGGCCAGGAGGTCTGGATCCGCTTCCGGCTGCGAGTCACCGAGGCGCGCGTGCAGGGTGCGTCCTACCGGGTGTACGGCTGCCCGCACACGCTGGCCGTTGCAGCCTGGCTCGCCGAGCGGCTGCCGGGGCGCAGCGGCGCTGATCTCATCCCCGGCGCGCCGGCCGAGTGGGCCCATGCGCTGGACGTGCCGATCGAGAAGCTCGGCCGCCTGCTGGTGCTCGAGGACGCGCTTGGAGCGTGCCAGCGGCGCTGGTCTGAGGTATAAAATAGTCATCACCCGCCGCGCGCGACCCGCCTATGGCCATTTCCCTCACCGAATCCGCCGCTGACCGCATCCGCACATTCCTGGCCGCCCGTGGGCACGGGGTCGGTCTGCGCCTCGGAGTGCGCAAGACCGGCTGCTCCGGTTTCGCCTACGTGGTCAACTATGCCGATGAGCACCGCCCGAATGATGTGGTGTTCGAGGATCGCGGCGTGAAGGTCTACGTCGACCCCGAGAGCCTGGCGTTCGTCGACGGCACGACGGTGGATTTCGTCAAGCAGGGCCTGAACGAAGCCTTCCGCTTCCGCAATCCCAACGTCAAGGGTGAATGCGGCTGCGGGGAGAGCTTCTCGGTGTGACCGGCGGCGGGCCGCCCGGCGGATCCCGGCAGGCCGGTCCAAAAAGGCTTTTTGAATCCATGACTTCGGCGGGGCGCGTCAAATTGCCTCGCGCGGGTGTCCGCGGGTAAACTGTCGCGCTTAACACCGGGTGCGCCGGTCCCGGCAGGGGCGAGCGGACCCGGCGTATCCCATCCAGCATTCAGTTCCCGAAAGGTCAATCCGAATGGCGCTCGAGCGCACCCTGTCCATCGTCAAGCCCGACGGCGTCGCCCGCAATCTCATCGGCGAGGTGTACCGTCGCTTCGAATCCGCCGGCCTCACCGTCATCGCGGCCCGCATGCTGCGGCTGTCCCAGCTCGAGGCGGAGGGATTTTACGCCGTGCATCGCGAGCGCCCGTTCTTCAAGGATCTGGTGCGCTACATGATTTCCGGCCCGCTCATCGTGCAGGTGCTCGAGGGCGAGAACGCGATCGCGCGTAACCGAGAGATCATGGGCGCAACCGACCCGAAGAAGGCCGCCCCCGGAACGATCCGCGCCGATCTGGCCGAGAGCATCGAGCGCAATGTGGTGCACGGCTCGGATGCGGCAGACACCGCCGCGCGCGAGATCGCCTATTTCTTTAGCACTACGGAGTTGCATCCGCGCG
>JAJXWE010000442.1 GCA_021781775.1 Pseudomonadota bacterium
CAGTATTCCAATAACTACATTGCCGACGTGCTGACGCTCGACATGGGCGCGCTGACCCAGTCGCATGAGACGCTGGCCTCGGCGAGCCATCTACTCGCGGATTTTGTCGCGCGCGCCGAAGTGGATGATCCGCCCGCGCTCGGTCCCCCACCGTTGTTCAGCGGCAGCGGGCTGACGACCGGTAACCGACTCTCGGCGAACGATCTGGTGCGGCTGCTGATGCATCAGTACCACGACACCCGCCGCTTTCCGGCGTTCTATGCCGGCCTGGTCGCGCCGCACGACGCGCCGTTCCTTTTCCTGCGCCAGGGCGATGCGGCGTGGCTTAACCGGGTCGCACTGAAGACCGGGACGCTCGATGAGCCGCGCTCGGTGTGCGGTATCGCCGGTTACCTGCGCAAGCGCGACGGCGGCTGGATCGCCTTCGCAGCCATCGTCAACGGCGGTCCGCGCTGGCGCCACGTACCCCTGTACCAGGCGATCGGCGCCGAGCGGTCCGATATCGAGGCGCTCGCGCGTCGGTACTGAGACGTTCGCCTCGCGCGGCGTTTGCTATCCTGCGGCAATTTACCGGAGGATCGACGTGAAGGTATCCGTCGGCGAAGAACAGGCCGTGGCCGCCGATCCCTGGGGCGAGCGCATGCCGCGCACCGTTGGACTGTGGAGTTCCGTCGCGGTGCTCGTAGGGGTCACCGTGGGCAGCGGCATCTTCCGTGTGCCGGCGACCGTCGCGGCGACCCTGCAGTCCCCCGGACCGGCCATGCTCTGCTGGACGCTCGGCGGCATTGTGGCGCTCGCCGGGGCGCTGTCGGTGGCAGAGCTCGCGGCAGCCATGCCGCGCTCCGGCGGCATCTTCGCCTACCTGCTCGAGGGGTACGGCCCGCTGCCCGCATTCCTGTTCGGCTGGACGGAGCTCGCGGTCATCCGCGCCTCGGCCCTCGGGGCGACATCGACGATCTTCGCCGAGTACTTGGGGTATTTCATTCCGCTCAGCGCCGAGCAGGTGCACCTGGTCGCCGCCGCGACCATCCTGGTGGTCGGCACAATCAATTACGTGGGCGTCAATCGGGCCGTCGCCGTGCTGACACCGGCCACCGTCGCCAAATACGCTGCGCTGCTGACGCTCGGTCTGTTGGCGTTCACCGCCATTTCCGGCGGCGGCGCGGCGCCGCACCGCGTCCTGTGGCAGGGCGGCGCGCAGCTGTCGTTGATCGCCTCGGCGCTGGTGCCGGTCATGTGGACCTACGACGGCTGGGCCGACCTGTCGTTCATGGGCGGAGAAGTGGCCCGACCCCAGCGTACGCTGCCGCTCGCGCTGATCATCGGCACCTGCTGCGTCATGCTGGTCTACCTGGTGGTCAACCTCGGCTTCTGGTACGCGCTGCCGGCCAAGCAGATCGCCGCTGCGCCGCTGGTCGCGACCACCGTGGCGCAGCACATCCCGCTGATCGGCGGCGCGGGCGCGGCGGTGATCGCGGCCGTCGTGCTGCTCTCGACCTTCAGCGGCCTGCACGCTTCGCTCATGACCGGCTCGCGGGTCATCTTTGCCATGGGCGACCGGGGACTGATGTTCCGCAGCGTCGGCCGGGTGTCGCCGCGGTTCCGCAGCCCGTCCGTGGCGATCTGGGTGGCCACGCTGCTCGGCTGCGTGTACGTGATGCAGAACGATTTCGCGCAGCTCGCCGACCGCTTCGTGCTCGGCCTGTGGCCCTTCTACGTGCTCACCGTGGCCGGCGTGTACGTGCTGCGGCGCACCGAGCCTGAGCTGCCGCGCCCGTATCGCACCTGGGGCTATCCGGTGGTTCCGGCGGTGTTTCTACTCGCCTCCTTCGGAATGCTGGCGAATGCACTGGTCACAGACCCGCGCGATACGGGCGTCACGCTGCTGGTGATCGTCGCCGGGATCCCGGTCTATTTCCTGTGGCGCGCGTTCACGGCTCGCCGCTCGAGGGCGTAGCGGCGATCTGCTCCGGCGCATCGAGCTTGTCGCCGAGCAGGCGTCGCACCGCGACGTAACACAGGGGGATGATCAGAACCCCGATGACCGCGGCGGCCAGCATGCCGCCGACGACGCACGTGCCGATGTCGTGCCGGGCGTTGGCACCGGCTCCTGTCGAGACCACCATCGGAAAGACCCCGAGGATGAAGGCGAACGAGGTCATGATGATGGGTCGGAAGCGCAGGCGGGCAGCCTCTAGCACGGCGTGATGCAGGTTGCGGCCCTGGCGTTGCAGTTCGACCGCGAATTCCACGATGAGGATGGCGTTCTTGGCCGTCAGTCCGATGATGGTGATCAGGCCGATCTTGAAAAACACATCGTTGGGCAGGCCGTGCAGGGTCGCCGCCGCGGCGCTGCCGACGAGTCCGATCGGGACGGCGAGTAGTACGGAGGCCGGAATGCTCCAGCTCTCGTACAACGCGGCGAGCGCCAGGTAGACCACCAAGATCGAGAGTGCAAACAGCATGGGCGCCTGGGCGCGGGAGAACATCTCCTGCAGCGACTGTCCGGCCCAGTCGTAGCCGAATCCGGGCGGCAGGTAGCGGCTGACCAGTCGCTGCATTTCGCTCATGGCCTGTCCGGAGCTGTAGCCCTGGCCCGCCGCGCCAATGATCTCGACCGCCGGATATCCGTCGTAGCGGGTCAGCGCGGGTGCGGCTACCGTCCAGCGGGTCTGCACGAACTGCGACAGCGGCACCATGGCACCGGATGCGCTGTCGAGATAGAACAGCCGCAGGTCACGCGTGCCCATGCGGTAGGGTGCTGCCGCCTGAACCAGGACCTGCTCGACGCGGCCGTCGTAGATGAAATCGTTCGCGAACACCGGCGCGAGCATCAGCTGGAT
>JAJXWE010000443.1 GCA_021781775.1 Pseudomonadota bacterium
CCGCTGTTCAGTCCACGTGAGCTCGATGTGCTGCAGCAGCTCGATCGGGGCCTGAAGGACAAGGTGATCGCCCGGCGTCTCGGCGTGAGCGAGCACGCAGTGCGCTTTCACCTGAAGAACATTTACACCAAGACCCGCTCCCATGGCCGCCTCGAGGCCCTGGTCCGGGCCCGCGAACTGGGTGTTCTGCGCGGCGGACCCTCCCAGAATCGGTAGGGTGAGGCGACGCGGGGCCGATCGGGCCCTCCTACCGGAGTTCCCCCGGCTCCTAGCTTTTTTTCTCATTGGCGCTTGATTCGCGGCGGGTAATGCTTGCCGGACAGGGGCACAAGCCTCGGCAGGGGAGTCCAGCGTGCTGCGAATCGGGGTCGACGTCGGTGGGACGAACACGGACGCCGTGCTCATGGACGGCCGACGTCTGCTCGCGTTCCACAAGCATCCGACGACGCCCAACGTCAGCGACGGCATCGTTGGGGCGCTCCGCGCCATCCTGCGCAACGACACCGGCGGCGAGCGCGACCCGGCCAGCATCGCCGCGGTGATGATCGGCACCACGCATTTCACCAACGCGTTCGTCGAGCGGCGCAACCTTTCGCGCGTCGGAGTGCTGCGCATCGCCCTGCCGGCCGCGCGCGGCGTGCCGCCGTTGATGGACTGGCCGCGGGACTTCGTCGCGGCAATCGGCCACAACGTGTACTGCGTGCGCGGCGGGTATCACTACGACGGACGGATTAACTCGCCGCTTGATGAGCGCGCGGTCGCCGAGGCGGCGCGCCAAATGAAGGCCGACGGGCTGACGTGCGCCGCGGTCTGTGGACTGTTCTCGCCGGTCAGCGCTGCGATGGAGGAGCGGGCGGCGCAGATCATCGCGCAGGAAGCTCCGCAGATCGCCGTGACGCTCTCGAGCCGGATCGGTCGGATCGGAATCATCGAGCGGGAAAACGCAGCCATCATGAACGCGTCGCTCGCAGCGATGGCGCGCGAGGTCGTGGCCGCGTTCGCATCGGCCCTGCGTGCCCTCGGGATCGAGGCGCCGCTTTTCATCAGCCAGAACGACGGCACGCTGATGAGCGCCGAGCGGGTTGCCCAGTACCCGGTGCTGACTTTCGCCTCCGGTCCGACCAATTCCATGCGCGGCGCGGCCTTTCTCTCGGGCCTGAGTGATGCGCTGGTCGCGGACATCGGCGGCACCACCACCGACATCGGCATGTTGGTGGGCGGCTTCCCGCGCGAGTCAACCGTCAGTGCGGACATTGGTGGGGTGCGCACCAATTTCCGCATGCCGGACCTGCTGTCGATTGGACTCGGCGGCGGCAGCCTGGTGCGCACCGAGGCGAACGCCGTGCACGTCGGCCCGCGCTCGGTCGGCTACCGATTGGTGCAGATGGCCCGGGTGTTCGGCGGCGAGACCTTGACGGCGAGCGACCTTGCGGTTGCCGCCGGTTACGCCCGGATGGGCGCTGCGGCGCGCGTGGCGGACCTCGACCCCGAGCTGGTGAAGGCCGGCGTTGCCGAGATCCATCGGCTCTTCGCCGAGGGTCTCGACCGCATGAAGACCTCCGCGGCCGCGGTCCCTCTGGTGCTCGTCGGTGGTGGCGCAGTGTTGATCCAGGGCGACATACCCGGCGTCTCGCAGGTGATCATCCCCGAGGCGGCGGGCGTCGCGAATGCGATCGGCGCCTCGATCACTCAGGTGGGCGGTGAGGTCGACCGGGTGTACTCGTACCAGGAACTCGGTCGTGACGGCGCGATCGCGACGGCGACCGAACAGGCCCGGCAGGCCGCGCTCGCCTCTGGCGCGACCGTGCAGTCGCTGCGGGTCGTCGAGGTCGAGGAGTTGCCGCTCGCCTACGTCCCCGGGGGCGCAGTGCGCCTGCGGGTCAAGGTCACCGGTGATCTGGCACTGGCGGATGCCCGGGAAACGCCGGCCGGGCAGGTGCAGGCATGAACATCGACACCGGGATGCTCGAGGACTTGGCGCGCGGCGCGGCCTTTCTCGGCACAGGCGGCGGGGGCGATCCGTATATCGGCCGGCTGTGCTGCGCCCATGCCATCGAGCAGTACGGTGCGCCGCAACTGCTGCCGCTCGAGGCCTTGGCGGATGGGGCAAGCGTGTTTTCGGTGGCCGGCATGGGCGCGCCGACGGTCCTGGTCGAGAAGCTTTTCTCCCTCGAGGAGGCGCACCTGGCGGTCGCGAAGCTCGAGCAGTTCCTCGGGCGGCGGGCGGACGCCATCATCGCGGCCGAGTCCGGCGGCATCAACGCGACGCTGCCGGTGGCTTATGCGGCCATGCGGCGCCTGCCGATCGTCGATGCGGACGGAATGGGACGCGCGTTCCCCTCGATCCAGATGGTCTCCTTCAATGTCTACGGCGTCGCCTGTACGCCGATGGTGATCGCCAACGAGCACGGCGAGAGCGTCATCATCGAGACGGGCGGGGCGCTCGCCGCCGAGGAGATCGGCCGCTCGCTCGTGGTGCAGATGGGTGGTTCGGCCATGCTGTCGTGCTACCCCATGACCGGTGCCGAGGCGAAGCGTACCGCGGTCGCCGCAACGTTATCGGCGGCGCACGGCATCGGCCACGCTATCGCCGCGGGCCGCAGCGCTGGGCGGCCGGTGGCCGCACTGATCGAATACCTGCGCACCACGCCCTATTACCGCCATGCCTACGCGCTCTTCGACGGCAAGATCGTCGACGTGCAGCGCGAAACGACGCGCGGCTGGGTGCTCGGCCGCTGCGTGCTTGAGACGCTGCGGGGTGAAGGCGAGCGCCTCGAGATCCAGTTTCAGAACGAGAATCTCTGCGCACACCGTGACGGTCGGCTCATCGCTACGGTGCCG
>JAJXWE010000011.1 GCA_021781775.1 Pseudomonadota bacterium
CGGAGAATTTCCGCACACTGCTCAGTCGCAGCGAATTCGGGGTGTGGTTGCTTGCAGCCTGAATGCGAGGTGTCAGTGCCGGCCGGAGTGACCGAATCCGCCCGCGCCGCGCGCACTCTCGTCGCGGGACGCGACCAACTCGACCGTCACCTGCACCACGGGTACAACTACCAGCTGCGCGATGCGCTGGCCGGGCGGCCTGCGCGCCGTTCAGTAGATTCGCCACCCTGGCACGGCGAGAACCCGCCTCGTCAGCGGAGATGTTTTTTTGCCCGCAGAATGCAGCCGGCCACCCTCTGTGCGGTCGGTGTACTCGTCGAGGAATGATTCCAGACCTCGGGCGTCCGCAGCACCCCCACGCGCGTTACCGTCTTCATCTCCAGGGGAATCGCGCGCAGGGGCGGTGTGGTTTCGGGCGCGCTTGCAGCGCCCCGAGGTAAGCTCCTCGACAGCGCCAACCACGCGGCATTGAACCCCGCGACGGATGCGATCCTCGGGCACGACCGGTCTGTCCGTCGGTGTGCGCTCAACCCATCAGCGCGGCGTGCTGATCGAGATTGCCGCTGCGCCAGAGGTACAGCGCCAGCAGAGGCTCTGAGCCGGTGCGCATCGCATGGGGCTGCCACGCCTCATGGCGTACTGTCTTACCGGGCTCGACCTCCTGCCAGCCGCTGCGCGCCCGCCACCAGGACGCACGCCCGGCGAGCGGCACATACAGCTCCAGGGCTTCGTGATGGTGCGGCGGGTACTCGATGCCCGGCCCAAGGATGAGGAATCCGACGGCGCACGCGCGGCTCGGCACCGCCCCGGCGAGCCCGACCAACTCGCTCCAGCCGTATTGATCGAGGAATTGTGGACTCATCTGCGCCGCACTGTAGGTCTGGCGCCAGGCGAGCACGGGTGCTGCAGCCAGCAGTGCCTCGACCACGGGACATATCGCCGCGGGCGCTGAGACCAGACACTGCGGCAGATGGCCCAACACGGGCAAACTCTGCGGCTGTACGGCGCGGCGCTCGGCGGGATCCGACCAAGGCACGGCGGCCCCCGCGATGAACTGCGGCGCCCGGGCCGCAATCAGGCGCTCGGTCGCGCCGATCAGCTGCTCAATCACGACCGGCAACGGGCTTGCCTGCGGGGCATCCGGTCGCGCCGGCTGTGCGAGCCGTTGGAGGTCGTCGGTTGGCATGGCGGAGCGAGGCGTTGCAGGGTCAAGGTCGAACGGAGGGCTCATCGTACCGCAAGCCGAGCGGCTCGCCGCAGGACCCGCGGTCTGTGCGCTCGGGAGCATCGTGTGCCGCTACGCTGCAGGCTGATGCTCGCGAAAGTTGATCTGCCGAGGATCCCCGTCAAGAATCAACCTGCTCGGCCGACCGCAGCGATCGGCCGAACACGCGTCCAAGCCGAGGGTTGCCGCCGGGTACGCGAGCGCGGCAAGCGGGAGCTGCCGCAAAGGCTCGCCCCCGATGATCTGGTGCTGGTCAAGCTGCGTGCGCATGACAGCGACTTCGACCTGCACGAGACGCAAAGCGGCCTCGGTCGGGAGGGCTACGCGTTTCCCCTGCACGCCCGCGATCAGCTGCTCGGCGTACTCGTGGTGGGGCCGCGTGCCGGCGAGCATTACGCGGGCGAGGAGCGCGAGCTGATGGCCCATGTGGCACACGCCGTGGCCGCCTCGCTCTTTGCGCTGCAGGCACGGGCCATCGAAGAGCTACTGGCGGCGGCGCGCGCCGAAGCCGCCTCCAGTGCGGCCTGCGAATCGGTCTTGCGGGAGGCGTTGCGCGCCCTCGACGCCGGGCCGAGCGTGTCCGCGGAGCAATACGGCGGCGGCCTGGCGGCGGTCGTTAAGCAGCGGTCCGGCCCAGGGCCTTGGGACGGACCGGTTCGTTCGCAGTATTGCCAACGCCGACGGCTCGCGGACACCGACGTCCTCGCGCGCTTTCTCGACCTTCCGCGGCATGTCGCAGAGCGTCCGGACACCCGCGCGTGCGGCGCGCACCGCCGGTTCCGGGAGAACGGTATGCCGCACGGCGGCGTGACGTATGTGCGATATTGTAGTAACATCAAAATATGGATATCCGGTTCGAATGGGATCCGGAGAAGGCACGCCTGAACTGGCGAAAGCACCGGGTGAGTTTCGAGATGGCGCTGCGTGTCTTCGCCGACCCGTTCCAGATGTCCGCGCAGGACCGCGTCGAGGGCGGCGAGCTTCGCTGGCGAACCATCGGGGCGGTCGAGGGGCAGGTGGTCTTGCTGGTTGCCCACGCCGTTGCGCAGGACGAGACAGGAATCGAGTCGATTCGCGTCATCTCGGCCCGCAGGGCGGATTCGAAGGAGAAGCGGCAGTATGAGCAAAATCGTCAAGCGCAAGGTTGATCTTTCGAAGCCGCCGCGGCTGAGTGCCCGGCGAAGGGCGGAACTCAAGGCGCTCATCAAGGCCCCTGAAGAGAAGATCGACTACAGCGATATTCCGGCCACGTCGCGCGCGTTCTGGGCCGTCGCCGAGCAGGGACGGTTCTACAAGCCCATCAAGAAGTCCACCACGATCCGGGTGGACGCCGACGTCCTGGATTGGTTGAAGAGCCAGGGTAAGGGGTACCAGACTCGGCTCAATGCGATCCTGCGCAGTGCGATGCTGCGCTCTGCGGGGCGGCGGTAGCGCCGCTGCGGTCCGCTCGGAGCGGATCGGGCGAGAATCCTTTAAACGGCGCGGCGGCGGCGCCGATGCGAACCCGGGCCCGCGTGAGCCCGAACCCTGGAGGGCCGGATCAGCCGCGTTCGCGCTCGATGGCGCGATAGCCGATGTCGCGCCGGTACTGCACGTCGGGCCAGTGTATGGCGTCGGCCAGCGCATAGGCCGACTCGCGGGCGGCAGACACCGAATCCCCGAGTCCCACCGCGCACAGCACCCGCCCGCCGTCGGTGAGGACCTCGCCGTCCACGAGCCGCGTGCCGGCGTGAAACACCTTGCCCCGGCCGGTGGCGAGCGCGGCGGCCTCGGCCAGTCCCTCGATCCGATCCCCCTTGCGCACCGCCTCGGGATAGCCCCCCGCGGCGAGCACCACGCCGAGGGCGGCGCGCGGATCCCACTCGGCCTCGATGCGATCGAGGCGCCCGGCGAGCGCCGCCTCGCAGAGCACTGTCAGGTCCGAGCGCAGGCGGCTCAGTACCGGCTGGGTCTCCGGGTCGCCGAAGCGGCAGTTGAACTCGAGCACGTTCGGCGTGCCGTCCGCGGCGATCATGAGCCCCGCATAGAGAAAGCCCGTGTACGGCGTACCGTCGGCCGCGAGACCGGCGATGGTGGGGTCGATGACCTCGCGCATGATGCGCGCGTGCAGCCCGGGCGTGACGATCGGCGCGGGCGAATACGCCCCCATGCCACCCGTATTCGGACCCAGATCGCCGTCGTCGCGCCGCTTGTGGTCTTGTGATGTTGCGAGCGGCAGGACGTGGCGGCCGTCGGCCATGACGATGAAGCTGACTTCCTCGCCGCTGAGAAATTCCTCCACCACCACCTGTTCGCCGGCGGCGCCGAAGCGGCCTGCGAACATGTCCTCGACGGCGGCGCGCGCCGCCTCGCGCGTCTCGGCGATGATGACGCCCTTGCCGGCGGCGAGTCCGCTCGCCTTGATCACCACGGGCAGGGGGTGATGCTCGAGCCAGGACGGGTCGTAGTCCTGGCGCGTGAAGGTGCGCGAGCGGGCCGTCGGGATCCCGTGCCGCTCGAGAAAATCCTTGGTGAAGGCCTTGGAGCCCTCCAGGCGCGCCGCGCGGCGCCTCGGACCGAAGCAGGCGAGCCCGGCGGCGCAAAACGCATCGACCACGCCGGCGACCAGCGGCGCTTCGGGCCCGACGATGGTGAGCGCGACGCCTTCGCGCCGTGCGAGCTCGAGCAGTCCTGGGATGTCTTCGGCGCCGACCGCCACGTTGCGGCATTTCGGCTCGAGCGCCGTGCCGGCATTGCCCGGTGCCACGAGCACTTCCGTGACGCGGGGGGAGGCGGCGCACTTCCACGCGAGCGCGTGCTCACGCCCGCCCGCCCCGATGATCAGGACCTTCATGCGCGCCTCAGTGGCGGAAATGGCGCATGCCGGTGAACACCATGGTCATGCCGTGCTCATCGGCGGCGGCGATCACCTCGGCGTCGTTGCGCGAGCCGCCGGGCTGAATGACCGCCCGGATGCCGTACTCGGCCGCGACGTCCACGCCGTCGCGGAACGGGAAGAAGGCATCCGAGGCCATCACTGCGCCGCGCACGACGAGCTTCTCGTCGGCGGCCTTCATCGCCGCGATGCGGCTCGAGTAGACGCGGCTCATCTGGCCGGCGCCGATGCCGACGGTGCTGCGCTCGTGTGCGTAGACGATGGCGTTGGATTTGACGAACTTCGCCACCCGCCAGGCGAACAGCAGGTCGGCGAGCTCGGCCGCCGTCGGTGAGCGGCGCGTGACGACCTTCAGCTGCGCCGCGCCAATCGTGCCCGTGTCGCGCGTTTGAGCGAGCACGCCCCCGCAGACGCTGCGGAACTCGAGACCGCCGCTGGGCAGGGCGCCGAGCTCCCCGAGCACCAGCACGCGCACGTTCGGTTTCGCAGCGAGCGCGGCGGCGGCCTGCGGCTCAACGGACGGCGCGGCGATCACTTCGACGAATTGCCGCTCGATGATGGCCCGAGCGGTGGCCGCATCGAGCGGGCGGTTGCAGGCGATGATGCCGCCGAACGCCGAGGTCGGATCGGTGCGGTACGCGCCCTCGTAGGCCTCGAGCAGTGAGGCGGCGAGCGCCACGCCGCACGGATTGGCGTGCTTGACGATGACGCAGGCGGGCTCGTCGAACTGGCGCACGCACTCGATGGCCGTGTCGGCGTCCGCGATGTTGTTGAAGGATAGATCCTTGCCCTGCAGCAGCTCGGCCGCGGCGAGGCCAGTGCTGCCGAGCGCCTCGTGGTACAGCGCCGCGCGCTGATGCGGATTTTCCCCGTAGCGCAGATCGAACGCTTTATCGAGTACCCATGGCAGCGTCTCGGGCAACGTGTCTCCACCGTGTTGCCGAGCGAGGTAGGCGGCGACCATCGCGTCGTAGCGGGCCGTGTGGGTGAACACCTTGGTGGCCAGATACGCGCGCGTCTCGGCACTGATGCCGCCTCGCGCTTCGAGCTCCGCGAGCAGCCGGCCGTAATCGGCCGGATCCACGGCCGCGGCCACCGACTCATGATTCTTGGCCGCCGCGCGCAGCATGGCCGGCCCGCCGATGTCGATGTTCTCGATCGCCTCCTCGTAACTGCACTTGGGGCGTGCGACCGTCTCGGCGAACGGATACAGGTTGACCACCAGCAGATCGATCGGCTCGATGCCGTGCAGCGCCATCACCTGCTCGTCGACGCCGCGCCGTCCCAGCAGGCCGCCGTGGATCTTCGGATGCAGTGTCTTGACGCGTCCGTCCATGATCTCGGGGAAGCCGGTATGGTCGGACACTTCGCGTACCGTCAGTCCATGCGCTGCGAGCAGTCGCGCAGTGCCGCCGGTCGAGAGGATCTCGATGCCGTGGTTCGCCAGGGCGCGCGCGAGGTCCACCAAGCCGGTCTTGTCGGAAACGGAAAGCAGTGCCCGCCGGACGGGCCGCAGGGTCGGATTCATCACGGCCCGTCAGTTGGCCAGGCCGAACTGTCTGAGCTTCTTGCGCAGCGTACCGCGGTTGATGCCGAGGATGTCGGCCGCGCGGCTCTGATTACCTTCGGCGTAATCGAGCACCACGCGAAACAGCGGCTCCTCGACTTCGCGCAGCACCAGGTCGTACAGGCCCGCCGGATGCGAGCCGTTCAGGTGCGTGAAATAGTCACTGAGGGCGCGCTCGGCATGGCTGCGCAGCGGCAGCTCGTGGCCGTTGATCCGAATGCCCCCCTCACGCCATTGTCCGTTGTTTTTTTTTACCGTCATGAGAAATTCTCGAGTGATTCCGGTTCGTCAGGCTGCGCGTGCACAATCCTCCGCCCACGCATCGAAGTACCGGCGCGCACGAGCCAATTGTTCGCCCGCGTCCGAGGCCGCCATCAGCTCCCCCCGAATCGGTCCCGGATCGGAAAAGCACCGGTCGCAATACCAGCCGATGTGCTTGCGAGCGATGCGCACGCCAGTGTCCTCGCCGTAGAAACTGTACAGGGAATCGAGATGAGCGAGGATGATATCACGCACTTCCGTGCGCAACAGCGGCGGACTCGGGCGCGCCTCTAGAAATGCGTTCACGGCGCGGAAAATCCAGGGCTCGCCGAAGCTCGCCCGGCCGATCATGACTCCATCGGCCCCTGTGAAATCAAGTACTTTGCGCGCGTCGCGGGGCGAGCGGATGTCGCCGTTGGCGAAGACGGGAATTCGCACGGTGGACTTGATTTCCCGGATGGTTTGGTATTCGGCTTCGCCCGCGTAGAAATCGGCGCGCGTGCGCCCGTGGACGGCGAGAGCCTGAATGCCGCTTTGCTCGGCGATGCGCGCGATCGCGACGCCGTTGCGGTGCTCGCGATCCCACCCGGTGCGGATCTTCAGTGTCACTGGCACTGCGACCGCGCGCACCACGGCCTCGAGGATCTGCGCGACGAGTGGCTCATCGCGCAGCAGCGCCGAGCCGCAGAGCTTCCCGCACACTTTCTTGGCGGGGCAGCCCATGTTCAGATCGATGATTTGCGCGCCGCGATCGACGCTCAGGCGCGCCGCCTCGGCGAGCACGGCGGCGTCCGCTCCGGCGAGCTGTACCACGCGCGGCTCGGGCTCGCCGTGGTGATCGAGTCGCCGGCGCGACTTCGGCGTGTGCCACAGGCGCGCATCGGACGTCAGCATCTCCGAGGCGGCCAGTCCGGCGCCGAGCTGCCGGCACAGGATGCGGAACGGGCGGTCGGTGACGCCCGCCATGGGGGCGAGCACCGCGCGCGAGGGAAGCGTGTACGGACCGATGCGCAGCATCAGCGCGAACCGTGGGCGCACACGACGGTGGCGCCTTCGCGCAGGCAGGCGTCGATTTCGAATCCGATGGCCTGTGGCCCCGGGTTGACGAATGCCACGGTGGCATCGATCCGTCCCCCGGCGGGCAGCATCGCCGCAGCCGGCGCCGTGGCGAGATAGTCGCGCGGCTGCACGTCGCGCGCTGCGATGGTCCGGCCGTAGCGATCCTGCAGCGTCACGCGCAACAGCGGCAGGGGCAGGGGCCAGGGGCCGCGGTTGGCGATACTGGCCCGCACGGTGATCTGCCGGGGATTGCTGCCGCTCACAGTGGCGCCGAGCTGGCGTGTCTCGTAGGCGTGCACGTTCCACGCCGGAACGATCGGGATGCCGAGCGCGCCGTAGAACGCGCTCACGGCCGGTCCCACCGACGGCATCGTGGCGAGCGTGTCGCGATAGTAATTGGCGAGCTGCGCGGCGAGCACCAGCAGCAGCGCGAAGGCTCCAGCCAGCCAGCGGCCCGTGTGGGCCTCACGCTCCGGCTCGAGCTCGAATGCCTCGGGCACGCGCAGCGGTTCCGGCTCTTGCTGCGGTGCGGGCGGCGACACCGGTTCGTGGGCGGAGCGTTCCGCCGGGACGTCCTCGGCCGCCGAGAGCGGCTCGGGGGCGGGGGTCGTATTCAGTGCGGGCTCCGGGTCGGCTTGCTGCGCCCCTTCCTGCTCTGGCGGTGCCGCCTCGAATTCAACCCACACCTCGTCCTGCGGTTCCGCTGCGCGGCGTGTGTCCCCGCTCGGCGGCTGCGCCGGCTCCGGCGGCCCGGAGGGCGTCCCCGCAGGCGGCGCAGCCTGTTCGGCGGGCGTCGGCGCCAGTGCGCCGGGCGGTGCCGTCTCGGAGAGTGATTCCAGCGCGTTGAAAACGCTGCGGCAGCGGCCGCAACGAACGTGTCCCTGCGCGGCGCGCAGATCGGCGGCCGTCACAACCAGCATCAAGCCGCATTTTGGACAGACGGTGTACATTCAGGTCGGCGCGGCGGGCGCGGGCGCCGCAATGCGTGTGCCGCTGAGCGCGGTCCAGCCCTCGCGCGCGGCGAACGGGTGCAATTCGAACCAGGGCGCGTACGCCTCGGTCACCTCGGGCGCCTGGGGCTCGAGTAGCCCCGAGAGCAGGATCGAGCCGGATGGTTCGACCAGCGCCGCGAAGCGCGGCGCCAGCGCCATCAGCGGCGCGCTCAGGATGTTGGCCATGAGCAGTGTCACCGGTGCCGTCAGCGCATCGGCCGTCGCGCGCGCATGAATGGACGTCGCGAGCCCGTTGGCCACAGCGTTTTCTCGCGTTGCCTGCAATGCCTGTGGATCGATATCGAAGCACTGCGCCGCGCGCGCCCCGAGCCGCACGGCCGCCAGGGCCAGCACGCCCGAGCCACACCCATAGTCGATGACCTCGCCCTCGATTGGCGCATGCGTATCCAGCCACTGCAGGCACAGCGCGGTGGTCGGGTGCGTGCCGGTGCCGAAGGCGAGGCCGGGGTCGAGTCGTACCACGCGTGCCTCGGGATCCTGGACCTGCTCGTGGTGCGGGCAGATCCACAGGCGCTCGCCGAAGCGCATGGCGTGGAAGTCGCGCAGCCACTCGCGCTCCCATGCCCGGTCCGCGACGTGCTGCACCTCGAGCTGTTCCGGCCGCAGGCCAAGCGCGGCGCTCAGGCTGCGCACGGTATCGGTCGGCGAGGCGTCGGGCGAGAACAGTGCCTGCAGCCGGGTTGCCGGCCACAGACGGAACTCACCCGGGGCCGGCTCGAGCACCGGCTCGTCACGGGCGTCGGCGAAGGTGATGGCGCTCGCGCCGCACTCGAGGCAGGCCTGCTCGGCCATCTCCGCCGGCAGCGCGCCGAGATCGAAGCTGATCTGCAGGAACTCGCTCATGAGGGCTGCGCGAGCGGGCTGGTGCATCAGGCGCGAGCGCGGGCAGGATGCCGCAGCCGCCTCATTTCAGGCCCAGCCGCCGCTCGAGATAGTGGATGTCGGTGCCGCCCTTCTGGAAGGTCGCATGGTTGCAGATCTCCTGGTGCAGCGGGACGTTCGTCTTGATGCCCTCGATGACCATCTCGGCGAGCGCATTGCGCATCCGCGCGATGGCCGCCTCGCGCGTCTCGCCGTGGGTGATCAGCTTGGCGATCAGCGAGTCGTAGTTCGGTGGCACGTTGTAGCCTGAGTAGACGTGGCTGTCGACGCGTACGCCGGGGCCGCCCGGCGCATGCCAGAGGCGGACCGGTCCGGGCGAGGGCATGAACGTCTTGGCGTCTTCGGCGTTGATCCGGCACTCGATGGCGTGTCCGCGGATCTGGATGTCGTTCTGTACGTACGGCAGGCGCTCGCCGGCGGCGATCAGAAGCTGCGTCTTGACCAGATCGATGCCGGTGATCAGCTCGGTGACTGGGTGCTCGACCTGGATGCGGGTGTTCATCTCGATGAAGTAGAACTCCCCGTCCTGGAACAGGAACTCCAGGGTCCCGGCGCTGCGGTAGCCGACGGCCACGCAGGCCTCCACGCACCGCTCGCCCATCATGCGCCGCTGCCGAGGGGTAATGCCCGGGGCCGGGGCCTCTTCGAGCACCTTCTGGTGGCGCCGCTGCATCGAGCAGTCGCGTTCGCCGAGGTGAATGACGTTGCCATGATGATCGGCCAGGACCTGGAACTCAATGTGTCGGGGCCGTTCCAGGAATTTCTCCATGTAAACCTGGTCGTTGCCGAAGGCCGCCTGCGCCTCGCTGCGCGTGACGCCGATCGAGTTCAGCAACGAGGCGTCGCTGTGCACCGCGCGCATGCCGCGGCCGCCGCCGCCTCCGGACGCCTTGATGATCACCGGGTAGCCGATGTCGCGGGCAATGCGGAAGTTCTCGTCCGGATCGTCGCCGAGCGGACCGTCGGATCCCGGTACGCACGGTACGCCGTGCGATTTCATCACCCGGATCGCTGAGACCTTGTCGCCCATGGTGCGGATGGTCTCGGCCTTCGGGCCGACGAATATGAATCCGCTGTTTTCCACGCGCTCGGCGAAGTCCGCGTTCTCGGAGAGAAAACCGTAGCCGGGGTGGATCGCCTCGGCGTCGGTGACCTCTGCGGCGCTGATGATCGCCGGCATGTTCAGGTAGCTGGCCGCCGAGGGCGGTGGGCCGATGCACACCGACTCGTCGGCGAGCAGCACGTGTTTGAGGCTGTAGTCGGCGGTCGAATGGACCGCGACCGTCTTGATGCCGAGCTCGCGGCAGGCCCGCAGGATGCGCAGGGCGATTTCACCGCGATTGGCGATGAGAACCTTTTCGAACATGATGCGCCTATTCGATGACGAACAGCGGTTGACCGTATTCGACCGGATCGCCGTTGCGCGCCATGATCGAGGTGACGCGTCCGGAGCGATCCGCCTCGATCTGATTCATCATCTTCATCGCCTCGATGATGCACAGAACCTGCCCAACCTTGATTTCGTCGCCGATGTCCACGAAGGGCTTCGCGCCGGGCGTCTGGGCCGCATAGAACGTTCCGACCATGGGGGCGGTGATCACGTGCTCGTTGGGACGCGGCTTGGCGGCCGCTTCGGCCGCCGCGGCCGGGGGAGGCGCGGCCGGAACCGCTGCGGCGATCTGCGGCACGGCATGCACCAGGGCGTTGCCCGTCGGCATGCGGCTGATGCGCACCGCCTCCTCGCCTTCCTTGATCTCGATTTCCGCGATGCCGGACTCTTCCAGCAGCTCGATCAATTTTTTGATTTTACGAATGTCCATATGGGAAAGCCCCCTTGACGCGTCGGACAGTGTGCAACGATGTGCCGTCGGTCTTAGCGGGTGTGCGGCGAGCGGGCGAGATGCCGCGCGGCGGCGCGCACAGCGAGCTCGTAGCCCAGGGCGCCAAAGCCCGTAATGACCCCGACGGCGATGTCGGAAAAATAGGACCGGTGGCGGAACGGCTCACGGCTGTGCGGATTGGACAGGTGCACCTCGATCAGCGGCAGATGCACCGCCAGCACCGCATCGCGCAGCGCGACGCTCGTGTGGGTAAAGGCCCCGGGATTGAAGATCAGGCAGCCCACCCCTTCGGTGGCCGCCTGATGGATGCGTTCGAGCAGCGCGTGCTCGGCGTTGCTCTGGAAGGACTGCAGCTCGCACCCCGCTTCCCGCGCGCATTCGCGCGCGCGCTCCTCGATCGCCTCGAGCGTGTCTGCTCCGTAAATCTCCGGCTCGCGCGTGCCGAGCAGATTGAGGTTCGGGCCGTTCAGCAGCAGCAGGCGTGGCATGTCGAAAATGAGGAGGCTTCGGCACGGGTTGCGCGGGCAATTTACCCTAATTCCACCAAAAATGGGCGGAATTCGTCGGGAACAGCCGGGATCAGGTCGAAATTGGTGGATTAGCGGCCTGGGGCGCGACCAGCTGCGCAAGACCCGCCTCAATCTGCCGTCGGGCGGTCTTGAGGTCGATGCGGCCCGCGTCGAGCGCGGCGATCCGCTCCAGGATCACCCGGGTCTGCGCCGCGTGCAGCTGGCCCAGCCGTGAGGTCACGATCCGACCTCGCGCATCGACGAACACCGAGAGCGGAAAGACTGCCGAGATGCCCAGGGCCCGGATCGCCCGCATCCCGGGGCGCAGCCCAATGAGCAGAGGATAGCGGATTCCGGCGTGCCGCGCGTAGTGCAGGACCGCGGCTCGCCCGTCCACGGCCACCCCGATGACCTCAAGGCCGTGCGGTCGGGCGCGGGCGAGCTGCTCGAGCAGCGGGATCTCCGCGCGGCACGGCGAGCACCAGGGCGCCCAGAAATTCACCAGCAGCGGATGACCCCGCCAGTCGGACAGCCGGCGCGGCGCGCCGTGGCGGCTCTGAAACACGATATCCGGCAGGGTATCCGGCGGAGCAGTCCGGTGCGGCGGACCGGCGTGCCGCGTTTCGGCCGCGACGAGGGGCGGACGGGTCTGCGCCAGCACGCCTCCGGCCGGCCCGTGCGCCGCATGCAGCGCAAAGCCTGCCGCACCGGCCGCCAGGATGAGTCCCGCGGCCAGCGTGCCCCGCAGCACTGCACGGGTGCGTCTCATGCGGCCGGCCGGCCGGTGAAGGCGGTGCGCAGGCGGCGCAGGAAGGCGCGCGCGTCGAGGTAGCCGACGACGCGGTCGCGGCTCTCTTCCTGGCCCTCGCGGTTGTAGAAGGCGATGGTCGGCGGGCCGTAGATGCCGAAGTGCTTCAGCAGCGCCTGGTCGTCCGCGTCGTCGGCCGTCACGTCGGCGCGCAGCAGCAGCGTGTGGGTCAGTGCCCGGCGCACCGCGGGATTGGTGAAGGTCCTCGCTTCCATCTCCTTACAGGAGGTGCACCAGTCGGCGTAGAAGTCGAGCATAACGGTCTGGTGGCGCGCCGCCGCGGCGAGCACCGCCCGTTGCAGGCCGGCGACCGAGCGAACAGGCGTGAAGTGCAGCGTCGGCGGACTGCCGGGGCCGGACAGCGGCGTCAGCGGATTGGTGCTGCCGAGGGCCGCCCCCGCCAGCAGCACCAGGGCATAGGCGGCGGTGAGGCCGCCGGCGATGCGTAGCGGCGCGCGGCCGCGCAGGCGGGCGGCTTCCGAGGCCAGGGCCCAAGCCGCGGCGAGCGCCGGCACGGCCCACAGGGCGAGCGTCAGTCGCGCCGGCACCAGTCGCGCCAGCATCCAGACGGCGACCCCGAGCATCATCGCACCGAAGAGCTTCTTCACCAGCGTCATCCACGCACCGGCCTTCGGCAGCAGCCGCCCCGCCGAGGCCCCCACGGCCAGCAGCGGGCTGCCCATGCCGAGGCTGAGTGCGAACAGCGCCGCTCCACCGCGCAGCACCTGGCCCGACTGGCCGATGACGGCGAGCGCCCCGACCAGCGCCGGCGCCACGCAGGTGGTGACGATCAGCGCCGAGAGCGCTCCCATCGCTGCAACGCCGCCAAGGCTGCCGGCGGTGCGCCGGTTGCTCATCTCCGCCAGGCGCGTCTGCAGCGTCGCGGGCATCTGCAGCGCGAACAGCCCGAGCATCGAGAGTCCCATCGCCCCGAGCAGCGCTGCAAAAGTCGAGAGAATCCAGGGCTGCTGGAAGGCCGCCTGGATTTCCCCGCCGGCCGCCGCCGCGGCGAGTCCTGCCAGCGTGTAGGAGAAGGCCATCCCGAGCACATACACGCTCGAAAGCAACAGCGAGCGCCCGGTGCCGAGGGAGCGCCCGCCGGCGATCAGTCCCGAGAG
>JAJXWE010000444.1 GCA_021781775.1 Pseudomonadota bacterium
GCGAAGATCTTCAATCTTTATCCACGCAAGGGCGTCATCGCCGCCGGCTCCGATGCGGACCTGGTGCTGTGGGATCCGCAGGGCGCGCGCACGCTGTCGGTGAAGACCCAGCATTCACGGGTCGATTACAACGTATTCGAGGGTCGTCAGGTCACCGGGGTTCCGGTCTACACCGTGAGCCGCGGCAAGGTGGTCTACGCCCGCGGAGAACTGCGGGCCGAGCGCGGCGCGGGACGCTATCTGCACCGCCCGCCGTTCGGCCCGGTGTTCGCCGCGCTCGAGCGCAGGGCGCAGCGGGCGAGGCCGACCGCCGTGATGCGATGAGCGGCGCGCGGCGATGAGCCGCGCGTTCGGAAACGGGCAGCCGCCGTGCGGTGCGCCGGATGGATCATTTCGGGAGACAGACGATGGCAAAGCTGCGTGGGGGTCTGATACAGATGGCGCTGAAGGCGGACACGGCGCAGTCGCCGGCGAAGATCCGCGAGGCGATGCTCGCCGCGCACCGACCGCTCATCGAGCAGGCCGGTCGCGGCGGCGTACAGGTGCTGTGTTTCCAGGAGGTGTTCACGCAGCCGTACTTCTGTCCGAGCCAGGACGTCAAATGGTACGGGGCGGCCGAGCCGGTGCCCGGCCCGACCACCGAGGAGATGCAGGCCTGGGCGAAGAAGTTCCAGATGGTCATCGTCGTACCGGTCTACGAGGCCGACCCGCTGGCCGGTCTCTACTACAACACCGCGGCGGTGATCGACGCCGACGGCAGCTACCTCGGCAAGTACCGCAAGACGCACATCCCCCAGGTGGCCGGGTTCTGGGAGAAGTTCTTCTTCAAGCCGGGCGCCTCGGGCTGGCCGGTGTTCAAGACGCGTTACTGCAAGCTCGGTGTGTACATCTGCTACGACCGCCACTTTCCGGAGGGCTGGCGGGCGCTTGCCCTGAACGGGGCGGAGTACATCGTCAATCCCTCGGCGACGGTCGCGGGGCTGTCCGAATACCTGTGGAAACTGGAACAGCCGGCCTCGGCGGCGGCCAACGGCTGCTGGATCGGGGCGATCAATCGCGTCGGCCGGGAGGCGCCCTGGGACATCGGGGAGTTCTACGGCCAGAGCTACTTCGTCAATCCGCGCGGTCAGATCGAGGCGCTCGCGAGCCGTGACCGGGACGAGTTGCTGGTGCACGACATGGACATGGATCTGGTCACCGAGATCCGCAATCGCTGGCAGTTCTTTCGCGACCGCCGGCCGGAGGTCTACGGTCGCCTGACCGCGATGGACTAGGCTGCACGCACCCCGGGAACCGAGGAGCAGGACCATGAGCATCGATCCGCAGACCCTCATCGCCGCCGCCCGCGCCTCGCTCGCCCGGGCGTATGCGCCGTATTCGCATTTTCAGGTGGCGGCAGCCGTCGTCGACGAGCAAGGACGGGTCTTCACGGGCGTGAACGTGGAGAACCTCTCGTACGGACTGGCCATCTGCGCCGAGCGCGTGGCCATCTTTTCGGCGATCGCGGCCGGCGCGCGGCGCATCACCGCCGTCGCGGTCACATCGAGCGGAGCGGATCTGCTCTCGCCCTGCGGGGCATGCCGGCAGGTGATCGCGGAGTTCGCTGCCGCCGATGTTCCGGTCCATTGCGACGCGCCGGGCGAGCCGCGCACGTGGCGTGTCGCAGAGCTGCTGCCGCACGGGTTCACGGCGTCGCAGTTGGGTCGGTAGCCGCGGCGACGGAATCGCGGGCGTAGGCCACGCCGCCGACCGCGCGACCGGCGTTGCCGCTGGATGAATTCCGGGAGCGCGATGGTGCCTGGTTCTGGGGCGAGCTGTCAGGGCTCCCGAGCCGCCCCGACCCGTCGGCACGACGCGCGCGCGTCGCATCGCTCGCGACGACCGCGGTTCCGTCAGGCTGAGCCCCCGGGAGTTCGGCGGCGATCGGCGCGCAGCGACTCGGCGAGCACCCAGGCCGAGACGGTCAGGATCCACGAGTCGACGCATTCGCCGATCGGGCCGGCAGACCGCCGGATCAGGATGCGTGGCACCCAGACCAACAGTGTGAACAGACCCATCTGTGCCGTCACGAGCACACTCGCGAGGCGCGCCCAACGGCCGGTGAGCAGGGCAGCCGCGGCAGCGAGATACGCGCCGCCGGTGAAGTTGGCCCAGAATATTCCCCCGCCCAGCCAGCGCGGGACCAGCGGCGCGGTGAACTGCAGATACGCAAAATGCGACAGGCCGAACGCGGTCAGTGCGAGTGCCTCGAGCAGCCAGGCGGTGCGCATGCAGTGCCGGGGGGACAGAACGCGCGCGCGCCGGCTGTCCCGATCGGCGGCCAGCCATCCGTACAGCACACAGGCGCAGGCCAGCACCAGCGCCGTCTCGCCGCTGCTCTCGTAGTGAACCTCGACGGCCGGCTCGGCGAGGATGTACGGCAGTTTGATCAGCACCAGCCACAGCGACAGCGACACGAGGAGCGCACGCGTGGCCAGTGCTGCGGTGGGCCTGAGCAGCGAGCCCACTCCGCCAGCCAGCGTCACGACGGCGCAGAGATAGGCGAGCGTGGTGCGCCCGGGCAGCGTCGCCGGCGCCGAATCCCAGATGGGTGTGAACCGGCCGGTGGCGAGTCCGAACAGTCCGATGCCGATGAGCGTCGCGGCAAATAGCGCATGGCCCGTGCTCACCGGGTGCACAATCCGAGTCTGCGTCGCGATCGGAGTCGAAGGCATCGAGCTCATGCAGCGGACCCCCGACGGGTGACAGGCGTCGACCGTGGCTGGCTCCCGTCCGTGCGGCTGAGTGTAGCGCAGCGGTCCCCCGGCGGATCGGC
>JAJXWE010000445.1 GCA_021781775.1 Pseudomonadota bacterium
TGCGCGCCGGCGGCGCGACGCTGCTGCCGATCGACAGTGAGCACAACGCGATCTTCCAGTGCCTGCCGCACGGCTCGATCGCGGGCAGCACGCCGGCGGGCGTGCGGCGCGTGCTGCTCACGGCCTCGGGCGGTCCGTTCCGCGACTGGAGCCTCGAGGCGATCGCCGCGGCGAGTCCCGAGGCGGCCGTGGCCCACCCGAACTGGGTGATGGGCCGCAAGATCTCGGTCGATTCCGCCACGCTCATGAACAAGGGGCTGGAGCTGATCGAGGCGTGCTTCCTGTTCGGCCTGCCGCCCGATCGCGTCGACATCGTCATCCATCCGCAGAGCATCATTCACTCGCTGGTCGAGTACATCGACGGATCGCTGCTCGCACAGCTCGGCTCACCCGACATGCGCACGCCCATCGCCTACGCGCTCGCCTGGCCGGAGCGGATGGCCTCGGGCGTGGCGTTTCTCGATCTGGTGCAGACCGCGCGCCTGGACTTCCGCGCCCCGGACCGGGTGCGCTTCCCGTGCCTGGGAATTGCGCAGGCCGCGGCGCGCGCCGGCGGCCTGGCGCCGGTGAGTCTGAACGCGGCCAACGAGGTCGCGGTGCACGCCTTCCTCGCGCGGCAGTTGAACTTTCCAGGGATTGCCTCGGTCATTGAGGAGGTGATCACACGCTCTACCGCGGGACCAATCGGCGGATTGGATGACGTCTTAGCCGCCGATACCGAGGCGCGGAGGCTGGCGCACGAGTGCATCGAGGCACGGGCCCGCTCGGGCGCGGCGGTGGCCGCCGGCGCGCGCGCATGACCGCACTGTGGTACCTGCTGTGGTTCGCCGTCGCCGTCAGCCTGCTCGTGACGGTGCACGAGTTCGGCCATTTCTGGGTGGCGCGACGGCTCGGCCTGAAGGTGCTGCGCTTCTCGGTCGGATTTGGCAAGCCGCTCCTGTCCTGGCGCGGGCGCGACGGCGTCGAGTACTGGGTGTGCCCGATCCCGCTCGGCGGTTACGTCAAGATGCTCGATGAGCGCGAGGGGCCGGTGCCCGCGGCCGATCTGCCGCGCTCCTTCACGCGCCAGCACCCGCTGAAGCGCGTGGCGGTGCTGCTCGCCGGCCCGGGATCGAATTTTCTCTTCGCCGTGCTGGTGCTCGGCGCGATGTTCTGGTCGAGCGGTCTGACGCGCTGGCTGCCGGTCATCGGCGATGTGACCGCAGGTTCCCTCGCCGCGCAGGCCGGGGTGCACTCCGGGGACCGCATCGTGGCGGTCAATGGGGCCGCGGTCGACAGTCAGAGCGCGGTGCGCATGCGCCTGCTCGAGGTGATGAGTGGAGCGGGCGACGCCCGCCTCACGGTGCGCGGTAACGGCGGGGCCGAGCGCGTGCTGAACCTCGACGTGCGCGATCCGGTGCTGCGGCGCAGCCTGACCGGCCCCTCCGGGCCGATGGGCGGGCTCGGCATGCATTTCTGGCTGCCGACCGTGCCGCCGGTGCTCGGCCGCGTGCTGCCCGGTGGGCCGGCGGCGCGCGCGGGCCTTCGGGCCGGGGATCGCATCGTGGCCATCGGCGGGCGCCCGGTGCACGATTTTCAGGATCTGGTCGCCGCGGTGAGTCCGCATCCGGGCGCGACGCTCGCCATCACCTACCGGCGCGGCGGCCTGGAGCGCACCGTCGAGGTGACGGTGGCCGCCGTGACGGCGCAGGGCCAGCGCATCGGGCGGATCGAGGCCGAGCAGCCGCCGGTCGAAAACACCCCCCCGGGGATGGTGCGCCACGTGCCGCTCGGCCCGCTCGCGGCGCTGGGACTCGCCGCGCACCGCATCGGGACGCTGACGGTGCTGCAGGGGCAGCTGCTGTGGCGTATGGTGCTCGGCCGGGTGTCGATCAAGAACCTCGGCGGGCCGCTCACGATTGCGCAGGAGGCGGGTGAGTCCGCCAGTGCCGGCGCCGGCTCGTTCCTCGGCTTTCTGGTGCTGATCTCGCTGGAGATCGGTTTCCTCAATCTGCTGCCGATTCCGATTCTCGACGGCGGGCAGGTCGTGTTTCAGCTGGTTGAGTGGGTCAAGGGCGCACCGCTGTCGGAGCGGGCGCAGGTCATCGGTCAGCAGGTCGGGATTGCGCTGCTGATCGTGCTGATGGGAGTGGCGCTGTTCAATGACATCGCGCGCCAGTTCAGCTGACCGTTGCACAAATTGAAGTCGGATCGCTGACGAGATCCGCTGTTCTCCGCGCGGCGCTGCCGCAGCGGGACGCCAGGGGTTGTAACCGTGATCGATGCAGGTGATTGGGAGCACATGTTTTGCGACGTGACAGATCGGATGGTTGCCGTATGAAGCGGCGAATTGCACTCGCCACCGTGGCGCTCGCCGTGCACTCGGCACTCGCGCTCGCGGCCCCCGCCGCGGGCCCGGTCGCGGGCAGCGCGGCCAGCCCGGCCGTGGCGGATTTCACCGTCGGCAACATCAAGGTGGAGGGACTGCAGCGCATCTCCGAGGGCACGGTCTTCAACTACCTGCCGGTCAACATCGGCGACACGCTCGACCCGCGCAAGGTGCGCGAGGCGATCCGTGCGCTGTACGCCACCGGCTTCTTCCGCGACGTGGAGCTGCGCCGCCAGGGCAACACCCTGATCGTGGTGGTCTCCGAGCGGCCCTCGATCGAGAGCTTCCAGATCAAGGGCAACAAGGCGATCAAGACCAAGGATCTGATGAAGTCCCTGCGCAACGTCGGGCTCGCGCCGGGGAAGATCTTCGACCGCTCGGTGCTGCAGCAGGTGACCGAGTACCTCACCGACATGTACTACGGGCGCGGCAAGTACGGGGTGCG
>JAJXWE010000446.1 GCA_021781775.1 Pseudomonadota bacterium
ACCCGGCGATCTGCGGGGCCACGGGCGTCACGTAGGTGGCGGCCTGCGCGCGCGCGCGGGCGAGATCGCGCCGCCGCGCGCGCAGTTCCTGGTGGACGAACAACACCGCCGCGACCAGCAGGGGCGCCAGGTAGTAGACGGCGCGGAAGGCGAGCAGGGCACCGAGCACCGAGTCGGCCGGCGCGCCCGGCAGCGCGAGCAGCATGACCGTCTCGAAGACACCGAGCCCGCCGGGCACGTGGCTGAGGATGCCGGCGGTGAGGGCGATCGCGTAGGCCCCCATGAAGGGCAGCAGGCCGATGTGCGCCACGTTCGGCAACAGCCACCAGAGCACCGAGCCCTCGACCGTCAGGTCGGCGATGCTGAGCAAGACCTGGCCGACACCGAGCGCCAGGCCTGGGGCGCGCAGCGCCCAGCCGCGGATCTCGATCGCGCGGCGCGACAGGCTCGCCCAGAGCAGGTAGGCCACGACCACCGCGAGCAGCGCCGTACCGGCAAGGCGCGTCCATTCGCCAGGTAGGCGCAGCAGCGCGGCGGCGTGCTCGGGCGCGAGCGCGAGGGACAGGCCCGCGAGGCAGGTCAGGCCGAGCGCGATCGAGAGACTGTAGAAGACCGTGACGGTGGCCACCTCGGCCGCGCTGATCCCCGCGTCGCTGTACAGGCGCAGTCGGATCGCCCCGCCGGTGAAGGCCGAAAAACCCAGGTTGTGACCGAACACTGCGGCGATGAACGCGGTGAACAGCACCCGCCCGTAGTGCAGGCGCTTGCGGACGTAGCGCAGCGCGAGCACGTCGTAGCCGCTGATCAGCCCGTAGCTGAGGGCGCACAGAGCGACCGCCGTCAGCACATGGACGCGCGGGATGCGTCGCAGATGCGCGAGGATGCCGGCGGGGTGCAGCCGCGCGAGCTCGCGGTGCAGCACGAACCCCACGGCAACCAGAACCAGCAGCGCGGCCAGCGGGGCGAGCCAGCGCAGCAGCTCCAGCACGCGCCGCGCGCGCACGCCCGAGGGCCCGGCCGGCGGCGACGGCACTAGCGCCTCCGGCCGCCACCGGCGGCGCACCGCGCCCGTTGCGCCGGGGAGTACGGGTCGGAATTACGCACGGGCGGGCATCGGACCCTCAGCGCGTGAGGGGCCGATAGCGGATCCGGTGCGGCTGCGCGGCGGCATCGCCCTTGCGCCGCTTGAAGTCCTCGACGTATTCCTGATAGTTGCCCTCGAACCACACGACCTGCGAGTCACCCTCGAAGGCCAGGATGTGAGTGGCAATGCGGTCGAGGAACCACCGGTCGTGCGAGATGACCACGGCGCAACCGGGAAAACTCACCAGCGCCTCCTCCAGCGCGCGCAGTGTCTCGATGTCCAGGTCGTTGGTCGGCTCATCGAGCAGCAGCACGTTGCCCCCGGTGCTCAATACCTTGGCCAGATGCACCCGGTTGCGCTCGCCGCCGGAGAGCTCGCCGATGCGCTGCTGCTGCTGCGCACCCTTGAAATTGAATCGTCCGACGTAGCTGCGCGAGGGCGTTTCGTAGTTGCCCACCTTGATCATGTCGAGACCGCCGGAGATCTCCTCCCAGACCGTCTTGCGGTCATCGAGCGTCTGGCGCGACTGATCGACGTAGGCCAGCTTGACCGACGGCCCGATCCGGATGGCGCCGGCGTCGGGCTGCTCCGCGCCGGTGAGCATGCGGAACAGCGTGGTCTTGCCCGCGCCGTTCGGCCCGATGATGCCGACGATGCCGCCGCGCGGCAGGCTGAAGGAGAGGTTGTCGATCAGCAGCCGCTCGCCGAAACCCTTGCGCAGTCCGTCCGCCTCGATCACCTGGTCGCCGAGGCGCTCCCCGGGCGGGATGTAGATCTCGTTGGTCTCGTTGCGCTGCTGGAACTCCCGCGAGGCGAGTTCCTCGTAGCGCTGCAGGCGTGCCTTGCTCTTGGCCTGACGCGCCTTGGGATTCTGGCGGACCCACTCGAGCTCGTGCTCGAGCGTCTTGCGCAGCGCCTCGCGCTCGCGCTCCTCGACACGCAGCCGCTGCTCCTTTTGCTCGAGCCAGGAGGAGTAGTTGCCGTGCCAGGGAATGCCGTGACCGCGATCGAGCTCGAGGATCCACTCGGCGACGTTGTCGAGGAAGTACCGGTCGTGGGTGACGGCGATGACGGTGCTGGGGTATTGCTCGAGATAGCGCTCCAGCCAGGCAATCGATTCGGCATCGAGGTGGTTGGTCGGCTCATCGAGCAGCAGCATGTCCGGGGCCGACAGCAACAGCCGGCACAGCGCCACGCGGCGCTTCTCACCCCCGGAGAGCGTCTCGATCTTCGCCTCCCAGGGCGGCAGACGCAGCGCGTCGGCCGCGATATCCAGCTTGCGCTCGAGCTCCCAGCCGCCCGCGGCATCGATGGCATCCTGCAGCCGCGCCTGCTCGGCGAGCAGCGCATTCATCTGCTCATCGCTCATCGGCTCGGCGAACCGGTCGCTCAGCCGGTTGAACGCCTCGACCAGGCGCAGCGTCTCGCCGACGCCCTGCATCACCGTGGTGCGCACGTCGCTCGCCGGGTCGAGCTGCGGCTCCTGCGGCAGGTAGCCGATGCGGATGCCGTTCTGCGGCCGGGCCTCCCCGTCGAACTCGGTGTCCAGGCCGGCCATGATCTTCAGCAGGGTCGATTTGCCCGAGCCGTTCAGGCCGAGCACGCCGATCTTGGCGCCGGGGAAGAAGGAGAGGCTGATGTCGCGGAGGATGACGCGCTTCGGCGGCACCACCTTCGACACCCGATTCATCGTATAAATGTACTGGGCCATGCCCGA
>JAJXWE010000447.1 GCA_021781775.1 Pseudomonadota bacterium
GTTGCTCGACGGCCTGTCCGAGCTACTGGTGGAACAGCGATCGCTTCCTCGGTCCCGCGGCGCTGCTGGCGGCCTACCGCTGGATCATCGACAGCCGCGACGAGGCGAGTGGCGAGCGTCTCGATGCGCTCGAGGATCCATTCAAGTTGTATCGCTGCCATACCATCATGAACTGTACGGATGTCTGCCCGAAGGACCTGAACCCCGCGAAAGCCATTGCCGAGATCAAGAAGATGCTCGTGCAGAGGCAAAGCTGAAGCTCGTGACCGCGGCGCTAGACGCCGATGGCCGCCGGCTGCTGTGGCGCTGCCGGCGGGGGCTGAAGGAGCTGGATGTGATGCTCGAGCGGTACGCGGCGGCCGCCCTCGTCGAGGCCGGACCGGCCGAGCGGCGCGTGCTGGAACGACTGCTCGCGCTGCCGGACCCCGAACTCGCCGGCTACCTGCTCGCCGGGGAGGTGCCGGAGGAGGCCGATCTGGCCGCCCTGGCCGGCCGAATCCGCCGCGCCGGTGGCACGGGGCGGACGGCTTGCGGCATGATCGGCCCGAAGGACCGGACGGGATCCACGGAAAGTGAGGACATCTGAACTTATCCAAAGATTCAGTGTCTATTCAGGTCGCGGCGCGAGCGGCCTTCTTTACTCAGCAGCAGAGGGCGCGCAGATGAGCGCCGATGTCAGTGATTTGAGCCTGGTTCGCCGGGTACAGCGGGGCGACAAGGGCGCTTTCGACGTGCTGGTCCTTAAGTACCAGCACAAGTTGGTCAAGCTGGTGACGCGCTATGTTCGTAATCCGGCCGAAGCCGAGGACATCGCCCAGGAGGCCTTCATCAAGGCCTATAGGGCGTTGCCGCAGTTCCGCGGCGACAGCGCGTTTTACACCTGGTTGTATCGCATCGCCATCAACACCGCGAAGAACGCGGTCGTTTCCCGTGACCGCAGTCCGGTCGATTACGACTTCGACCGCGACAGCATAGACGAGTCCTACGATATGCAAGGCCGACTGAAGGATTCCGAGACCCCCGAAGGACTGGTGCTCACCGACGAGATCCGCCAGACCGTCAACGCCGCCATCGAGCAGTTGCCGGAGGATCTGCGCACCGCCATCGTCCTGCGCGAGCTCGAGGGGCTCTCCTACGAGCAGATTGCCGCACAGATGGACTGCCCGGTGGGCACGGTGCGTTCGCGGATTTTCCGCGCCCGTGAGGCCATCGATCACCGGCTGCGCGAGGTATTCGAGGGCGGCCTCGGCCGTACGGAGGAGCTCGGATGAACGAGGAACTCGACAGTCAGCTGTCCGCGATGTTCGATGACGAGCTGCCGGGTGCGGAGTGCGAGCTGCTGGCGCGGCGGCTGTCGCGCGACGAGGCACTCAAGGCGCGTTGGGGCCGCTACGCGCTCATCGGGGCGGTGATCCGCTCCGAGCGCGGCGTGGTGCTGCAGAGCGCAGTGGCCGGACGGGTCAACGCCGCGCTCTCCCACGAGCCGCAGCTGGCGAGCGGCAGCGGCGGGGCGGGCGGCCTCAGCTCCCCCTGGGTGCGGATGATCGGCGGTGCGGCCATGGCCGCCGGCGTCGCGACGTTGTCGATCCTGTGGCTGCGCGGGCACAGTCTCGCCCCGGTGAGCGCCCCGGCGCTGACGGTCGCGCGCGTGAGCCCGGCGCCGACGCTGGCGGCCGCCAGCGCGCCGGACAGCTATGTCGTACCGCCGCCCTCGCATCAGCCCATGTCGCTGATGCCCCCGACGCAGCTGGCCGATTATGTCGTGGCGCACAGCGCCTACGCCTGGCCGATGAGCGGCGGGAATCTGCTGTCTTCGCTGATGGTCGGCGAGCCGCACAGCGCGCGCCCGCCGGCCCCCGCGCATCCGCGCTCGGCGGGGCATGACCATGCGGCACCGCCTCCCCGCTAGCGGGCGGCTCGCCGCCTGGGGCATCACCTGGGCGATCAGTGGCGCGGTCGCGCTTGCCGGCCAGCCGGCGGCGTGGCTCGAGCGCATGAATCACGCGCTCAACACGCTGAACTACGAAGGCACCTTCGCCCACTGGGAGGGCGGACAGGTGCAGATGCTGAAGATCATTCACCGCCTCAAGGACGGGGTGGTCGCCGAGCGGCTCGAGTCCCTCGATGGCTCCGGACGGGAGTTCATCCGCAGCGGCTCGCAGGTGACGTGCTACCTGCCTGACAAGCGCGTGGTGCTGGTCGAGCGTATCCCCCCGAGCAGTTCGCTGATCGGTACGCTGCCGGCACTGAACCGCCAGACCGAGCGCTTCTATGCGCTGCACGAGGGCTCGCAGGTGCGCATCGATCGGCACCTGACCCGGCTGATCACGGTCATGCCGCGCGATCAGTACCGCTACGGCTACCGGCTGTGGATCGATCGGGCCGGCATGCCGCTGAAGATCCAGCTGTGGGACGCGCGCGATGGCGGTCACGTCATCGAGGAGATCGTCTTCGCCACCCTCAAGACCGAGCGGACAATTCCCGATGCGGCCTTCCAGCCGCACCTCTCGACGGCCGGCTACCGCTGGCTGCGCAATACGGCGGTCCCGCCCAAGAGCAGCGCGCTGGTGTGGAACGCGCTGTGGCTGCCACCCGGCTTTCACATGGCGACCCACCTCGCCCAGAGCCTGCCGGGGGCGAACGGGCCGGTCGAGCACCTGGTGTATACGGACGGGCTGGCCTCGGTGTCGGTGTTCGTGTCGCGGCCGGTGCGCACCGACGCCGCCCATCCCCCGGCGGTGGAGTCGGCGCACATGGGCGCCTCCTACGTGTTCTCGACGTTCGTCGACGGCCACCGCGT
>JAJXWE010000448.1 GCA_021781775.1 Pseudomonadota bacterium
TCGCTGGCGGCGATGGTGGTCGCGATCGAACGCTTCGTCCGAGAGCGGCCGCAGCACCCGGGTTCGATCGCGTTGCTGCTCACCTCCGACGAGGAGGGCGACGCCCGGGACGGCACCGTGCGCGTGGTCGAACGATTGAAGCATCGCAACGAGCGCATCGACTACTGCGTCGTGGGCGAGCCGACCTCGGTGTCGAGGCTCGGCGACACGGTCAAGAACGGCCGCCGCGGCTCGCTCTCGGCGCGGCTGGTGGTGCGCGGCGTGCAAGGCCACGTCGCCTATCCGCAACTGGCGAGAAACCCGGTGCATCTCGCGGCGCCGGCGCTCGCCGAACTCACCCGCGAGCACTGGGACGAGGGCAACGAGTACTTTCCGCCGACCACCTTCCAGATTTCCAACGCCCGCGCCGGCACCGGTGCGAGCAACGTGATTCCGGGAGAGTTCGAGCTGCTCTTCAACTTCCGCTTCGCCACGGCGAGCACGCCGGCCTCGCTGCAAGACCGCGTCCACGCCATCCTCGACCGCCACGGCCTCGACTACGAACTATCCTGGAGCCCGGTGAGCCGTCCCTACCTGACGCCGCGGGGACGCCTGGCGGCGGCGCTCAGCGCGGCGATAGAGCGGATCGCCGGCGCGAGCGCCGAGCTATCCACCAGCGGCGGCACTTCCGACGGCCGCTTCATAGCCGACATCTGCGCCGAGGTGGTGGAATTCGGGCCGGTCAATGCCAGCATCCACAAGGTCGATGAGTGCGTCGCGGTGGCCGATCTGGAACCGCTGACCGAAATCTACCGCGAGACCCTCACCGCGCTCCTGGGTGCGGCCTCATGACCCCGGTCATCGACGAACTCATCACGCTGCGCGACTGGCTGCGCTACGCGGTCAGCCGCTTCACCGCGGCCGGTCTGTTTTTCGGCCACGGCTGCGACAACGCCGTCGACGAGGCGGCCTGGCTGATCCTGGCGACCCTGCACCTGCCCCGCGGCGAGCTCGATCCCTTTCTCGATGCGCGCCTGACGCGCACCGAGCGTCAGAGCTTGCACCACGTCATCGAGCTGCGCGTCGCAAAGCGTCTGCCGGCGGCCTATCTGCTCAACGAGGCGTGGCTCGGCGAGTTCCGTTTCTACGTCGATCAGCGGGTGATCGTGCCGCGTTCCTACTTCGCCGAGCTGATCAGCGAGGGCTTCTCGCCCTGGGTCGAGGATCCGGGTGCGGTCGCGTCGGCGCTCGACCTATGCACCGGCTCGGGCTGCCTCGCCATCCTGATGGCCTCGGCCTTTCCACAGGCCAGCGTGGACGCCGTCGATCTGTCGGCCGACGCACTCGCGGTGGCGCGCAGGAACGTCGCCGATTACGGATTGGAGGATAGGCTCGAACTCATCGCTGCCGATCTCTTCGACGGAATCGAAGGCCGCCGCTACGATCTCATCGTCAGCAACCCGCCCTACGTCACCGCCGCCGCGATGCGCGATCTGCCGCCGGAGTATCGCCACGAGCCGCAACTGGCGCTGGCCGCGGGCGAGGACGGTCTCGACATCGTGCGCCGCATCCTGGACCAGGCGCGCGAGCACCTGACGGCCGAGGGCCTGCTCGCGGTCGAGGTCGGCCACAATCGCGAGATCGTCGAGGCCGCCTTCCCCGATCTGCCCCTGACCTGGATCGACACCGCGAGCGGAGAAGGCAAGATCTTCCTGATCGCGCGCGGACAACTGCCGGAAGGCTAGACCGGCCGGCGCTTCTCCAGCATCAGATCGCGGTGGTTCAAGGACTCGGCGAGCGCGCAGACCAGCGTCGCATCGTCCCAGGGCTTGGCGATGAAGCGGAAAATGCCCGCCTCATCGAACGCCCGCTCGACCGCGGCGCGATCGCCGCTGCCGGAAAACAGCATGTTCACCGCGTCCGGCTGCAGCGCCCGGGCCCGCCTCAGGAACTCGATGCCGTCCAACTCCGGCATCCGGTAATCGCTGAGGATAGCGGCGAACTCGAGCTCGCGCGCCCGAGCCAGTGCAGCATCGGGCGAGTTGAAGGTCTCGATCTCCAGCTCATAGTTCAGAATGCCGTAGGCACAAGGCATCCGCCGGAACAGCCGGCGCAGCGCCTGAAGAACCGCATCATCGTCGTCGACCAGGAGGATGCGGCGTTTCATCTCGACCCTTCCGAAGGCCCATCCAGGGCGGTGGCGACGCCGGCAGCGCGTTCGTGGTCCTGGCGCAGCGGCAGGACGACGCGGAAGGTGCTGCCCCGGCCGAGCTCGCTCGCCACCTCGATCGCGCCGCCGTGCTTCTTGACGATGCCGTAGGACAGCGACAGCCCCAGCCCCGTGCCGCGCCCGACCGGCTTGGTGGTGAAGAAGGGATCGAAGATCCGCTTCAGGTTCTCCGCCGCGATGCCGCTGCCGCTGTCTGCCACCTCGATCCAGACCCGCTCCCCGTCGCTGCCGCTCCTCAAGGTGATCGTGCCCCGCTCGCCGCCCTCGGCGATCGCGTGCGCGGCATTGACCAGCAGGTTCAAAAATACCTGGTTCAACTCCGAGGGCAGGCACTCCACCTGCGGCAGCTCCCCGTATTCCTTCACCACCTCGGCCTTGTACTTGATCTCGTTGTTCACCATGTTCAAGGTCGAGTCCAGCCCCTGGTGCAGATCCGCCCACTTCCATTCCTGGCTGCTGTCCACGTGCGAGAAATCCTTCAGGTCCTGGACGATCTTGCGCACCCGCGAGATGCCTTCCTTCGACTCGTTCATCAATTGCGGTATGTCCTGGCGCAGGAAGGCCAGATCGAGCTCAGAGCTCAGCCGCC
>JAJXWE010000449.1 GCA_021781775.1 Pseudomonadota bacterium
GCCTTCATCAGCCAGCAGCGCGACATCGGCATCGGGCATTACACCCTGGTCGATGCGCTGTGGTTCACCGTGCTCAACATCCCGCAGCAGGCCTACCAGCTGCTGCCGGTGACGACGCTGATCGGCGCGCTGCTCGGGCTGGGCACGCTCGCGCGCGGCAGCGAGATCACCGTGCTGCGCGCCACGGGCGTCTCGGTCGCTCGGCTCGCGGGAGCGGCACTGATCGCCGCGCTCATCCTGACGGGCGCCGAGGCGGTGGTCGGGGAGTTCGTCGCCCCGCAGCTGCAGGAGGCGGCCAGCCAGTCGCGCGCCTTCAGCCAGTACAACACCATCAGCTTCGGCGGCGGAACTGGCGCGTGGGTGCGCGACGGGAATCTCATCCTGAACGTCTCGCGCCAGTCGAGCTCCAGGCAATTCAGCGGGATGCAGGTGTTCGAACTCTCCCCGACGCATCAGTTGATCGCCGTCGGCCGGGCGACCCGGGCCACCTCGGCCGGCCACGACCGCTGGCTGCTCGATGACTACACCGCCTCGCACTTCGAAGGCGATCGCGTCACGGTCCGGCCGAGCGGCCGCAAGCAGCTGCAGACCAACATCTCGGCGAGCTTCCTCGGCTTCGCCGTGCAGGACCCGGAGCAGATGACCCTGCGTTCGCTGTGGCAGCTGATCGGCTATCTGCGGGCCAACTCCATCGACGCCAGCCAGTACGTGTTCGCGTTCTGGTCGCGCATCGCCCGCACGGTGGCCATCGTTTTCGCGGTGCTGCTCGCCGTGCCCTTTGTGCTCGGCTCGATGCGCTCGGCCGGGGCCGGCGCGCGCGCCATGCTGGGCCTGGCCATCGGCATCGGCTTTTTTCTGCTGCAGCGGCTCATCGAGAGCGGCACCATCGTCTTTCACCTCGACCCGGTGATTCTGGCGTGGCTGCCAACGGCGCTGCTTGCCACCGTGACGCTGCTGCTGCTCGCAAGCGCCCGCTGAGGCCCGCTCAGGCGGCCGGCTTGTGCCGTACCGGCTGGGGGTGCGGGGCGCTCAGTGGCTGCAGCAGCCCGGCGAGGCTCTGGAAGATCTGCTGGTAGCTGTATCCCGGGATGCGGTACTGCCAGCCCTGCGCGCGCGCGTTGATGCGCCCGGCCGCGGCGGCGGACTTTGGGTCGCTCGAGCTCGCGGTGAGCTCGATGTAGTGCGGATCGCCCTTGGCGAGCTGATAGCCGCTCACCGTCACGGTCAGACCATCGAAGGTGGTGAACACCGCGTGCGCCAGATGCGCCTCCTTGGGCGTCGTCGCGTGCTGCACGTCGCTCAGCGTGAGGTTCGACAAGGCGCTCGCCACCGGGTCCGCCGCCCCGGGGCTCGAGAGCTTGCGGCCCGGCGGGATGCCGATGACCCGGAAGTCCGCATCGCCCGGCTTGGCGCGCTCGATGACATACGACGGCCCGCCCCACGGGCGTTCCTCGATGCGGCGCACCTGGGCGCGGTGCAGGTCGACGATGATCGGCTCGAGCCACTGGGCCGGTACGGCCTCGGCCATCACCAGCGGAGCGGCGAGCAGGCTCTGCTTGTGGCCGCTGCGCCGCACGTACGAGCCGCTGCCCTCGGCCGAGTGCCCGACGATCAGCGACCAGGTGTGCTTCGGGCTGAGCATGTCGATCCGTACGCCGCTTGCTCCGGCGGCGCTCACCGGCTGCACGCCGAGCACCGGGTAGTTGCTCGCGAGCCGCGTCTTGCGCGCCACGGCCTTGAGATTGCCGAGATCGATGAGCAGCTTGCGCAGTTTGCCCGAATCGGCCGGGTAACCGCGCTCGCGCACCTGCCAGCGCCGCCGGCCCTTGACCAGCGTGACCTGCTTGCCGCCACCGCCGGTGATGCGTACCTCGGTGATCGCATTGAGGTTGGCGGCGAGTCCCGGCAGCACCGTCGCGCCGGCGATCGAGCCGCTACCGTGCTGTTCGCGGTGTGCGAGCCATAGCGCGAGTCCCAGCACCGCGAGGCTCACGGCGAACAGGATGGTCAGTTGACGTTGGCTCATGACGGCTCCCCGCGGCGCCAGGGCGCGCCGCGCCGGCGGCGGCGCAGGGCGGCGCCGGCGAGCGCCGCCAGCGCGAACACGGCCGGCATGACGATAATGTTGATGACCTTCAGTTCGGTGCCGAGCGCATCGATGCTGCGCGCCAGGCCGGCCTGCACGGCGCGCAGGCGCTTGCGGATCGTGAGGCGCTCAGCCTCGAAGTGTTGGAGCTCCTGCTCCTGTGCCGGGGTGAGGATGAGCGTGGAGGTGTTGTTGCGACGGGTCTGCAGCAGCGTCAGCTGCTGTTCGGTCTGATGCAGTTCCTTCTGCAGCCGCTGTTGCTCGGCCCGGTAGCGCGTCTCGGCGACGTGGCGCAGCGCCTCGACGCGCGTGAACGGGCGGGTGAAGCCGGCCTTGGCGCGCACGCTGATCAGGTCGTTGCTGCCGGCGAGATTGTCGAGCGCGTTCAGCAGCAGATTGCCGTTGCTGGCCCAGGCCTGCTCGATCGGCTGGCCGAACAGATCGAGGCGACGCACCCAGAGGAAGTCGGCGAGCATGTCCGAGTCGGCGAACACGAGCAGGTTAAGTGGTTGGGTCGCGCTCTTCAGCACCGGCGTGCCGGCCGGCAGCTTCACGCCAGCGGGCGGTCCGTCCGGGAAGGCGCTCCTGACCTTGCCCGCGACGCGCGCGCCGAAGACGTAGCGCTGACCGGTCGGCTTGAAGGTGTTGAGCAGGCTCGAGGCGTCCGGCAGGCTCGCCGCGAGCGGGGTTGCGACCGGCTCGGCCTCCGG
>JAJXWE010000450.1 GCA_021781775.1 Pseudomonadota bacterium
CAACGACATCGGTCCCGAGGCCGACCCGCGCGGCATCGAGCGCATCCGCGGCTACACCGGCAAACTCTCACCGGTACGCACCTGGGCGGAGGCGATCGCCCAGTTCCGCACGGTCAACGGCGCGGCCTGGCCGGATCTGTCCGCGGAGCAATGGTCGGTCGTGACGCGCCGCAGTTACCGCGAGGATGCCTCGGGGATACCGGTGTTCGATTCCGATCCGCTGATCGGCGAGGCGATCCGCGCCGCCCCGGCGGTGCCGCCGGATCTGTGGCCGCTGTTCGCGCAGATCCGGGCCGTGCCGATGCTCGCGATCCGCGGGGCGCAGTCGGACCTCCTGAGCGCCGCCATCCTCGAGCGCATGCAGCGCGCGAAACCCGACCTGGAATCGCTCACGGTGGAGCAGCGGGGTCATGCGCCGCTGCTCGATGAGCCCGGGGTGGTGCCGGCAATCGAGCGATTTCTCGGCCGGCTGACTTTCGCCTCGCAAGCGACCCCTTGTTGATGAGCGAGCCGCTGTGGCAACCGTCCGGCGCGACCGTCGAGGCGGCGCGCATTACCGCGTTCATGCGCTGGCTCGCACGGGAGCGGGGCGTGCACTGTGCCGATTACGCGAGCCTGTGGCGCTGGTCCGTGACCGACCTGGAAGGGTTCTGGAGCGCGTTCGCGGACTGGCTCGAGCTGCCCTCGACGCCCCGGGGCCGCGCGCTCGAGGTCGGGACGATGCCGGGCGCGCGCTGGTTCCCTGGCGTGGAGCTGAATTACCTCGAGCCGGTGTTCCGTCATGCCACCGCGGAGCGGCCGGCGGTGATCTGCTGCGATGAGAGCGGTGCGCGGCGCGAGCTGTCCTGGGCGGAGCTTCATCGGCAGGTCGCCGCGCTGGCCGCGACGCTGCGCGGCATGGGCGTCGGCCGCGGCGACCGAGTGGCCGCGTACCTGCCCAACATCCCGGAGACCGTCGTTGCGTTCCTCGCCACGGCGAGCCTCGGGGCCGTCTGGTCGGTGTGCGCCCCCGAGATGGGCGGCCAAGCGGTGCTCGACCGATTCCGACAGATCGCCCCGAAGGTGCTGATCGCCGTCGATGGCTACCGCTACGCCGGCAAGCCCCACGAGCGGCTCGCCCAGCTCGGCGAGATGCTCGCCGAGCTGCCAAGCGTGCGCCATCTGGTGCTGCTCGGGCACCTGGATCCCGGTGCCGATCCGGCACGCTTCGCCAACGCGGTGTCCTGGGCTGCGGCGAGCGCGGGGCAGCACCCGCTGCAGCCGCGGCGCGTGCCCTTCGAGCATCCGCTGTGGATCGTGTACTCCTCGGGGACCACCGGGCTGCCCAAGGCCATCGTTCATTCCCAGGGCGGCGTCGCGCTCGAGCACGCCAAGCTCGCCGCGCTGCATCTGGATCTCGGGCCTCAGGATCGCTTCCACTGGTTCACCAGCGCCGGGTGGATGATGTGGAACGTGCAGGTGGCAGGACTGCTCTGCGGAGCGACGATCTGCCTGTACGACGGCAGCCCCGTATACCCCGATCCGGCGGCGCTGTGGCGTTTCGTGGGCACCGAGCGGGTCACGTTCTTCGGCGCCGGCGCGGCGCTGTTCCAGGCCGCCGAGAAGGCGGGTCTGGAGCCGGCCCGCGGGATCGATCTGGGGGCACTGCGCGCCATCGGCTCGACCGGCTCGCCGCTCGCAGAGGAGAGTTATCGCTGGATCCACGCGCACGTGCGCCCGGATCTGTGGATCAATCCGATCTGCGGCGGCACCGATATCGTCAGCGCCTTCGTCGGCGGCGTGCCCATCCTGCCCGTCTATGCCGGGCAGATGCAGTGCCGCTGCCTCGGCGCGCACATCGAGGCGTACGACGAGGCGGGCGCGGCCCGGATCGATGAGGTCGGGGAGCTCGTGTGCACGCGACCCATGCCCTCGATGCCCGTGTGCTTCTGGAACGACGCAGACGATAAGCGTTACACCGAGAGCTACTTCGAGGCATTCCCCGGCGTCTGGCGGCATGGGGACTGGATCCGGATCACGCCGCACGGCGGTGCGGTCATTTACGGACGCTCGGATGCGACGATCAACCGCCAGGGCGTGCGCATGGGCACGAGCGAGCTGTATCGCGCGGTGGAGGCGTTGCCCGAGGTGCTCGATAGCCTCGTGGTGGATCTGGAATACCTGGGCCGGCCGTCGTACATGCCGTTGTTCGTCGTGCTGCGTGCCGGCGAGACGCTCACCCCCGCGCTGCGCGAGCGCATCCGCCGCTGCATCCGGGACGGGCTCTCGGCCCGCCACGTGCCCGACGAGCTGTTCGCGGTCCCAGCCATCCCGCGCACGCTGTCGGGAAAAAAACTGGAGCTGCCGATCAAGCGACTGCTCCTCGGCCAGCCGCTCGAGCAGGTTGCCCATCCCGACACCCTGGCTAATCCCGAGAGTCTCGCCTGGTTCGGCGAACTCGCCCGCTGCCGGCAGGAGGAGCGGGGCGCGAGCGCCCGCTGACCTCGAGGCCTTGCGCGGCGCCCTCAATCCGTCCTGGGCGTGCGTGCGAGTTCAGGGCACAACGGCA
Source organism: Pseudomonadota bacterium (assembly GCA_021781775.1). Classification (GTDB taxonomy): domain Bacteria; phylum Pseudomonadota; class Gammaproteobacteria; order Steroidobacterales; family Steroidobacteraceae; genus 13-2-20CM-66-19. The sequence continues at coordinate 2,549 of JAJXWE010000450.1, forward strand.
TGATCACGCCAAAGTGACGTATATAAGTGACTACATATTGTCAATTATGTACACGACATTGCATGTCTCACATCCGAAGCCGACGTCTGGCCGATCAGATCCGCAAGAGTGCCCGCCCTTCGGGCCGAGGGCCTGCGCGGCGCAAGCGGCACGGCCGGCAACGGTCGGGTCGTTTCAGCGCCGCCCCACGGTGAATCGCGAACCGGTCCAACGGTCCGTCCGGGCCAAGCCCACTCGAGCGCTGAG
>JAJXWE010000451.1 GCA_021781775.1 Pseudomonadota bacterium
CCGATCGTTCGTGGCGACGCGCGCCGGCGCGCGAGTGGTCACCGCGCACCTGCCATTTCCGCTCGCGAGCGAGGCGGAGGTGCTGGCCGCGGTGCTGGGTGCGGCATCGCCGCGCACCCGACTCGCGCTGCTCGATCATGTCACCAGCCCGACCGCGCTCGTCCTGCCGATCGAGCGGCTGGTGAGCGAGCTCGGTGCGCGCGGCATCGACACCCTGGTCGACGGCGCGCATGCCCCTGGCATGGTGCCGCTCGATCTGCGGCGCATCGGCGCGGCGTTTTACACCGGCAACGCCCACAAGTGGCTGTGCGCGCCGAAGGGCGCGGCGTTTCTGCACGTGCGGGCGGACCGTCAGGCACACGTGCATCCCACGGTCATCAGCCACGGCTGCGGCGGTGGGCTACACGCGGAGTTCGACTGGACCGGCACCTGCGATCCAACGCCTTGGCTGTGCATCCCGGTGGCCATTGAACATCTCGGCGCCCGGCTACCGGGCGGCTGGGGCGAGTTGATGGCGCGCAACCGTGCGCTCGCGCTGGAGGCGCGCACAGTATTGCTCGAAGCTCTCGGACTCGATGCGCCGTGTCCCGAGGGGATGATCGGCTCGATGGCCTCGATTCTCCTGCCCGTGCCCCGGCCGGGCGCGCCCGCCGAGGGGCTCGATTGCAAGCAGCTGCACGACTGGTTCCGCGCCCGCGGCATCGAGACCTGGCTGTTCGCGGAGCCGGCGCCGCTGCTGCGTATCTCAGCGCAGCTGTACAACGATCTCGGTCAGTACCGGCGGCTGGCTGCGGCGCTCGCGGAATGCCTCCATGGCCACTGAGCCGTCGGCGATTGAGCCGCGCCTGACGGCGTTCGACATCGCCATGGTGGTGTTCAGCCTGGTGGTGGGCATCGGCATCTTCCGCACCCCGGCGATCGTCGCCCGCGCCGCCGGTGACACGCGGTTGTTCTTCGCAGCGTGGATCGTCGCCGGCGCGATCAGTCTGATCGGTGCGTTCGTATTCGCCGAGATCGGTGCGCGCCATCCGCGCGCCGGTGGCTATTACCGCGTGGTGGCGGACTGCTATCACCCCGCGCTTGCCTTCATGCTCAACTGGTCGCAGACCATCATGCAGGGAGCCGGTGCGGCGGGCGTGGCGTTCATCGGCGCCGATTACCTCGGACCGATCCTCTTCCCGTCACACGCTCCCGGTGAGCACGTCACGCTCGCACTGGCCTGCGCGAGCATCCTGGTGCTGCTTGCCCTGAACTACCGCGGCATGCGCCTCGGCGCGAGCGCACAGAACCTGCTTTCGCTGCTGAAGATCGGGCTGATGGGCGCGCTGGTCGTGTGCGCCTTCGTGCTCGTCCGGCGCGCGCATCCGGCAGTGCCGCCGCCCCCCTTGGGCGCTGCGGGCTCCTGGTCGGTGCGCCTCGCCACGGCGCTGGTGCCGTGCTTCTACGCGTATGGCGGTTATCACCTGACCATGAATCTCGGGGCGGACCTGAAGGATGCGCGCCGGCGCTTCCCGCTCGCGATCGCTGCCGGCGTGCTGACCGTCGTCACGCTCTACCTGCTGCTGAACCTCGCCTACCACCGGGTGCTGGGTACCGGCGGGGTGGCCGACTCGCCGCTCGTGGCCGCCGCGCTCACCGGGGCGTTGTTCGGTCGCGCGGGCCGGGCGGTGGTGTCCGTCGTGGTGTTTCTCTCTGCGGCCGGCTTCGTCAATGCGACCATCGTGCACATGCCGCGCACCTTCTATGCCATGGCCGAGGACGGAGCCCTGCCGCGCGCGTTCATGCGAGTCAATCCGCGCACCCAGGCACAGGAGGCCGGTCTGGTCTTTTTCGGCCTCACGATGCTCGTGCCGGCGCTGCTGCTCGGCTCCTTTGCCAAGCTGCTCGATTACGTGATCCTGGTCGACACGGTGACGCTCGCCGTGGTCGCATCGACACTGTTCGTGCTGCGGCGACGGACCGGTGCGGCGGGCGGCTTTGCCATGTGGGGCTATCCGTTGCTGCCGGTGTTCTACATCGGGTGTCTGCTCACCGTGGCCGTGCGGGTGTCGGTACTGCAGCCTTCGCTCGCGCTCGCCGGCGCGGCGATTTTTCTCACCGGCTGGCCGCTGTTTCGCTTTGGCCGGCGCCTGTTCGGCTCACCCCGCACGCGTGCGCCGGACACCTGAGGCGTCCGGCTCACTGGAGCGGCAGCTGGGTCGTGAACTTCTTGGTGCGCAGCACGAAACTGGTGTTGACTGAACGCACCGCCGCGAGCTGCAGCAGCTGGGTGGAGAGGAAGTGCTCGTACGCCTCCATGCTCGCGGCGACGATGCGCAGGAGGTAATCGTTCGTGCCGCTCATCGAGTGGCACTCGAGCACCTCGGGCCGCTCGCGCACGAGCCGGTCGAATGCGGCGACGGTTTCGGTGTGGTGGTTCTCCAGCGAGACCAGCGCATAGGCCTGCACCGGCAGACCGATGGCCGGTGCCGACAGCAGTGTCGCGTAGCCGGCGATCACCCCCTCGCGCTCGAGGCGCTTCAGCCGCCGCCAGCATGGCGCGGGGGAGAGGCCAATCCGCTTGGCCAGCTCCTGATTGGTGATGCGCGCCTCGAGTTGCAGCGTCTCGAGGATGCGGCGATCGAGTCGATCGAGCGGACGCGTCACGGCGATGCTCCGGAATGCTCAAGATTGAAAGAATATTGCTACATCGAGGAGTAAATGAGCAAGAAACGCAAGCTTATTTCGTGAAGGAGCGCATAGGCTGGACAGAATTAGACCTGTCCGGAGCGGACCCATGGCTTCTCCCGCCT
>JAJXWE010000452.1 GCA_021781775.1 Pseudomonadota bacterium
CTCGCGAGCTCGACACCACCCCTTCCCGGTGAGCAGCCGATGCTCCGCGGTGACCCGGATCGAGCGACCGCTGGCGAGTTGAACGCCGAGCACGGCGCGTCGGCCGACTCGCCAGACCTTGTCCGAGCGCGCCGCGACGATGCGCTCGCGCTCATCCACGGCCCAGACCTCAGGCTCGGTCCCGACCAGACTCTCGATCGGCACTCGCCGCCCATCGGTCAACCAGACGAGCGTGTCGCCCGTGACGCACTCGCGCAGATCCGACATCACCGGCTTTTTGTTCTCACGCTGCTCGACGGCGCGATTCAGCTGCGAGAGCGCGATCACCGGCACGCTGAGCTCCTTGGCGAGCACCTTCAGGCCGCGGGAGATCTCGGCGATTTCCGTGGCGCGGTTCTCCTTGGTGCCCGGCACCTGCATCAGCTGCAGGTAATCGACCACGATCAGATCGAGTCCATGTTCGCGCTTGACGCGCCGCGCGCGCGCGCGCAGCTCGGTCGGCGTCAGCGCCGGAGTCTCGTCGACGAAGATTTTCGCTTCCGAGAGCTGGTTGGTCGCACTCGTGATGCGCACCCAGTCGTCATCGGAGATCCGCCCGCTGCGCAGATTCCCGAGCGGCACCCCGCCGACCGATGAGAGCATGCGGGTGATGACCTGCTCGGAGGGCATCTCCAGGCTGAAGATCGCGACCGAGGCTCGCGTGCTCGGGTGCACTGCGGCGTACTCGGCCATGTTGACTGCGAGGGTCGACTTGCCCATCGAGGGGCGTCCGGCCACGACCACCAGGTCCCCGGGGCGCAGGCCGCCGGTGATCTTGTCGAAATCGGTGAAGCCGGTGGCCAGTCCGCGCAACGCGTCGGGGTTGCTGTGCCACTCGTCGATCTGGTCGATCACCTGGGGCAGCAGCGTCTTGACCGCCACCGCACCCTGGCGGCCGCGCGAGCCCGCCTCGGCGATGGCGAACACGCGCTGCTCGGCCGCATCGACCAGCTCGCGCGCCGTCTCGCCCTCGGCGTTGAACACCGCCGCGGCGATCTCGGTGCCGGCGCGGATCAGCTGGCGCAACAGCGAGCGCTCGCGCACGATGTCCGCGTACGCACGCACGTTCGCGGCGGTCGGCGTCTCGCGGGCCAGCGTGCCGAGATAGGCCAGTCCACCGGCCGCCTCGAGCTTGCCGATGCGCTCGAGATGCTCGCTCACCGTGACCACGTCGCACGGCTTGCCGTTGCCGGCGAGCGCGCCGATGGACTCGAAGATCAGTCGGTGGTCGGGGCGGTAGAAATCCGTCTCGATGACCGCATCGGCGACCTGATCCCAGGCACTCGCCTCGAGCAGCAGGCCGCCGAGCACGGCCTGCTCGGCCTCGATCGAGTGGGGGGGCGTCGGAGCGCCCCCGAACGCCGAACCGCCGTCGTGGGCTTTGGGAAAAGCGGCCACCGCTCGGCGGTCCGGTCCGGACCTACTCTTCGGCGACGATCGAGACGGCCACCTGCACGTCGATGTCGGCGTGCAGGTGCAGACTCACCGCATGCTCCCCGACCATGCGCAGCGGACCCTGCGGCAGGCGCACTTCGCTGCGCTCGACCTTGAAGCCCGCGCGCGTGCAGGCCTCGGCGATGTCGGCGGTGCCGATCGAGCCGAACAGCTTCCCTTCGGTGCCCGCCTTGGCGGTGATCTGGAGCTTGAAGTCCTTCATCGCCGCGGCCCGCTCCTCGGCGGAGGAGAGCTGCTCGCGCGCCAGCTTCTCGAGCTCCGCGCGGCGGGCCTCGAAGCGTGCGATGTTGTCGGGCGTGGCGAGCGTCGCCTTGCCCTCGGGCAGCAGGAAATTGCGTCCGAAGCCGGAGCGCACCTTCACCCGGTCGCCGATGTTGCCAAGGTTGGCAACCTTCTGCAGCAGAATGACGTCCATGGGGTGCCTCAGTGCTGGTCGGTGTACGGCAGCAGCGCCAGGTAGCGCGCGCGCTTGATGGCGACGGCGAGCTGGCGCTGGAAGAACGACTTCGTGCCGGTGATGCGGCTCGGCACTATCTTGCCGGTCTCGGAGACGTACCCCTTGAGGGTGCCGAGATCCTTGTAATCGATGTGCGTCACGCCTTCGGCCGTGAAGCGGCAGAACTTCTTGCGACGCGAGAAACGGCCACCGCCGCCACCGCCGCCGCCCATAGGTGCTTTGCTGTTCATGAGTGGATTCCGCAGTTCAGTAGAAGATAGCGTGGCAGGACAGTTCCCGCCGTTACGCCAGCTGCTCCTCGTCCGCATCGATGGACGGTGAGCTGTCCTCGCGTACGCGCTCGCGGCGGCCGCGGCCGGACTCGCCCTCGTCCTCGGCGCCCTTGGCCATCGGTGAGGGATCGGTCACGGCAGCCTGCATGGCCACCACCAGGTGGCGCAGCACCGCATCGCTGAAGCGGAACGCGCCGGTGAGCTCCCCGAGGGTCTTCTGGTCGCACTCGATGTTCATCAGAACATAGTGCGCCTTGTGCACCTTGGCGATCGGATAGGCGAGCTGGCGCCGGCCCCAGTCCTCCAGACGGTGCACTTGGCCGCCGCCTGTGCCGATCATGCCCTTGTAGCGCTCGATCATCGCGGGCACCTGCTCGCTCTGATCGGGATGAACGAGAATCACGATTTCATAATGCCTCATGAGTCCTCCTTACGGATATGAAGCCGCCCTTCGCGAGGCCTGCACGGGTGCGGCAAGGAGAGTTCCCGCGCCCCCGGCACGGTGGTACCGCCCGGGAGAGGGGGCGGGGAGAATACTGGAACGCCCCCTGAACTGC
>JAJXWE010000453.1 GCA_021781775.1 Pseudomonadota bacterium
ACCCGCACCGACTGGTCGCGCCGGCCGCTCACGCCAGAGCAGATCGAGTACGCCCTCGATGACGTGCGCTACCTGCTGCCGCTGAAAAGCGAGCTCGAAGCGCGACTGCAGCGGCTCGGACGCCTGACCTGGCTGGCCGAGGAGCTCGCCGCGCTCGAGGATCCGGCCGCCCTCAGCGTCGATCCGGAAAACGCATGGCGTCGCGTGAAGGGCCTGTCGGGTCTCGATCCGGGCCGGGAGCGGCTGCTGCGGGCGCTGGCGGCCTGGCGGGAGCGGCGCGCACTCGAGCGCAACCGTCCGCGGGGCTGGATTCTCGACGAGGCGGTGCTGCGCAACATCGTGCTGCGCGTGCCGCGCACGCCGCAGGCGCTCGGGGCCATCGAGGGCATGCCGCCGGGTCTGCTCGAGCGGTGCGGAGCGGAACTGCTCGAATGCGTGCACGGCGCAGAGATTCCCGAGCCGGTTCCGCCGCTGACCCGCCCGAAGCCCGATGCGCGCCAGAGCGAGCTGCTGAAGCACCTGGGCACGGTCCACCGGGCGGTAGCCGCCGAGCTCGGACTCAGCCCCGAGGTACTCGCCACGCGGCGCGACCTAGAGCGGCTGGCCACGGGCCGGCAGGATACGCCGGTGCTCACCGGCTGGCGCCGGCCGGTCCTCGGCGAACGGTTGCTCGCGGCGCTCTGAGGACGCCGTGCGTGGACGCGCTCAGCGCGCGAGCACCTGCTCCAGGCGGGCCGATACTTCGGCCACCTCGCCTTCGGCATCGATGCTGCGCAGCAGACTCTGCTGGCGATAGTACTCGACCAGCGGCTGGGTCTGCGCCTCGTAGACGCGCAACCGTTCAGCGACGGTCGCCTGGTTGTCGTCCGGCCGCTGGAACAGCCGGTGCGGCTGCCCGGTCCTGGGACAACGCTCGGCGGCGAGGGCCTGCGGTGCGGTGAGCAGATTGACCACCCGGCCGCAGTCGCTGCAGGTCCGCCGCCCGGCGATGCGTTGCGACAGCTCGCCGTAATCGACGTTCAGCTGTACCACCGCATCGAGCGGCTGGCCGATCTGCGCAAGCAGCTGATCGAGCGCCCGGGCCTGGGTGAGGTTGCGCGGAAATCCATCGAGGATGAACCCCTGGCCGACATCGGGCTCCGCCAGGCGCTCGCGGATCATGCCGAGCACGATCTGATCGTCGACAAGCCGGCCTGCCGCCATCGCTTCCTTCGCCTTGAGGCCGAGGGCCGTGCCGTTGGCCACGGCCGCCCGCAGCAGATCCCCGGTCGAGACCTGCGGGATGTGAAACCTTCCGACCAGCCACTGCGATTGCGTGCCCTTGCCCGACCCCGGGGCACCCAACAGGACGATGCGCATGAATACGACTATTTTAGTGCGAAAAGGTCTCGCACCATACCGGGGCGGGGCAGACCGGTCAAACCCGCTCCCCACCCCCGGCCTGCACCCGGGCGGGGCGCGCGGCGCTGCGCTATCCTTGCCGGTACAGCGGCGATCGGCGCCGAAGCACCCCAAGCCATGAAGCATACCGGCAAGAAAAACGTGTTCTACGCCCAGTCGGGCGGTGTCTCGGCCGTCATCAATGCCTCGGCGTGCGGCGTCATCGAGACCGCGCTGCGCCAGCGCAAGCACGTCGACCGAGTGTACGTCGGCCGCGACGGCATCATCGGGGCGCTCACCGAGGACCTGATCGACGTCGGCCGCGAAAGCGCCGCGACCATCCGCGCCCTGAAGCACACCCCGGGCGGGGCATTCGGCTCGGCGCGCTTCAAGCTGAAGAGCATCGAGCACAACCGTACCGAGTACGAGCGGCTCATCGAGGTGTTCCGGGCGCACAACATCGGCTACTTCTTCTACAACGGCGGCAACGACTCGATGGACACCGCGCTGAAGGTGTCCCAGATCGGCGAATCGCTGGGTTATCCGGTCGTGTGCGTCGGGGTGCCGAAGACCGTCGACAACGACCTGCCGCACACCGACTGCTGCCCAGGCTTCGGCTCGGTGGCCAAGTACATCGCCGTCTCGACACGCGAAGCGGCGCTCGATGTGGCCTCGATGGCGCGCACCTCGACCAAGGTCTTCGTCTTCGAGGTCATGGGGCGGCATGCGGGCTGGATCGCCGCCGCGGCCGGACTTGCCGGGCGCAAGGCCGGCGAGCCGCCGCACATCATTCTCTTCCCGGAGATTCCGTTCGAGCCGGAGCGCTTCCTCGAGCGGGTTAAGCAATGCGTCACCGACTACGGCTACTGCGTCGTGGTCGTCTCCGAGGGCGCCGCCTATGCCGATGGCCGCTTCCTGGCCGAGGCGGGCACCCGCGACGCGTTCGGCCACGCTCAGCTCGGCGGCGTCGCGCCGGTGCTCGCGGACATGATCCGCCAGCGCCACGGCTACAAGCATCACTGGGCCGTGGCCGACTATCTGCAGCGCGCCGCGCGCCACATTGCTTCCGGGGTGGACGTCGAGCAGGCCTATGCGGTCGGCAAGGCGGCCGTGGAGCTGGGCGTGAAGGGCATCAACGCCGTCATGCCGACGATCGTGCGCAAGCGCTCCCGGCCCTACCAGTGGACCGTCGGCCACGTCCCGCTCAGCGAAGTGGCCAACCGGGAGAAGAAGCTGCCGCGCGAGTACATCACGCCCGACGGCTTCGGCATCACCCCGGCCTGCCGGCGCTATCTCGAGCCGCTCATCGCCGGGGAGGCCTACCCGGTCTACCGCGCGGGCCTGCCGGATTACGTGCGCATCAAGGGTGTGCCGGTGCGACGCAAG
>JAJXWE010000012.1 GCA_021781775.1 Pseudomonadota bacterium
GTAGCGAAGGCCATGAAGATACCGGAGATTCTGATCGTCGAGACCGTCCATCAGCCGGGCAGCCTGGCTGCGGTACTGCAGGTGATCGCCGACGCAGGGCTGACGATTCAGCACCTGACCGCGGTGCGGCGTGTGCAAGGCCGAACGCTCTGGGAAATCACCCTGGAGATGGACGAGGAGGCCAATTATGGCCTGTACGAGCGCATTGACCAGTTGCCGAACGCGCGGTTCGTCGGCAAGTCCGACCGGGTATTCAACCGTCATCGCGGCGGCAAGATCCACATGGCGGCGAGCCTGCCGATCAACACGCTGCAGACGCTGCGCGACGTCTACACCCCTGGGGTCGCCCGGGTTTGCCTGGCGATCAAGCAGGACCCGCAGCTCGCGCACGAGTACACCAGCATCGACAAGACCGTGGCGATCATCACGAACGGCACGGCCATTCTCGGGCTGGGCAATATCGGTCCGCTCGCGGGCCTGCCGGTCATGGAGGGCAAGGCGGCGCTGTTCGCCGATCTGATCGGGCTGTCCGGCGTGCCCGTCCTGCTCGAGGAGACGCGTCCCGAGAAGGTCGTCGAGCTCATCGCCGGCATCCATTTGTCCTTCGGCGCCATCCAGCTCGAGGACTTCGCCGCACCGGAGTGTTTCGAGATCGAGGTCCGTCTGCGCGAGCGGCTGCACAAGCCGGTGCTGCACGACGACCAGCACGGCACCGCGGTCGTCGCGCTTGCGGCGCTGATCAATGCCGCGCGGCGCGCCGGGCGCAGCCTGACGGAGAGTACCGTCGGGCAGATCGGGCTCGGGGCGGCCGGAACGGGAATCGTGCGATTGCTGCGAGCCTATGGGGTCAACCGGGTGCTCGGTGCGGACCGCAACCCCGAGGCGATCGCCCGCATCCGCGGGCTGGGCGCCGAAGGGGCGGGCCTGGAGGAGATCATGCGGCGCGCGGACATCGTGGTTGCCACCACCGGGGTAAAGGATCTGATCCGGCCCGAATGGGTCCGGCCCGGCCAGGTGATTCTCGCGTTGTCGAATCCCGACCCGGAGATCGAGCCGCTCGTGGCGCGCGAGCGCGGTGCGGCGTTCGCGGCCGACGGCAAGGGCATCAACAACGTCCTGGCGTTCCCCGGGCTGTTCAAGGGAGTGCTCGCGGCCAAGGCAAAGCAGTTCACGGACGGGATGTTGATGGCCGCGGCGCAGACGCTGGCTGAACTGGCGCCACTGGCCCAGGAGGATGCCCTGGTACCCGATGCGCTCGACAAGAGCGTTCACGAGCGGGTGGCCGCCGCGGTGTTGGCGGCCGCGCGGTGATCGTCTGCGGCGCGCCGCGGCCTCAGGCCGGGACCGGCTCCGGCCCCATGAGCCCGCGCAGCTTGCCGAGCGCGTTGGCTTCTATCTGACGGATGCGCTCGGCCGACACCCCGTACTGGTCGGCGAGCTCGTGCAGCGTCGCTTTATCCTCGCGCATCCAGCGCCGCTCAAGAATGTCGCGGCTGCGCGCATCGAGTCTCTCGAGCGCGCCGCGCAGCCGAACCGAGGAGTCGCTCTCCCATTCGGCCTCCTCCACCTGGTCGGCGGGGTCGGCATTGGGCGCCGGCAGATACGCCGCCGGGCTGTAGCTCTCCTCGTCGTCTGCATCCGGCGCCGGATCGAACGCCAGATCGTGCGCCGCGAGGCGCTTTTCCATCTCGGTCACCTCGCCGGTCGTGACACCGAGATCGCGCGCCACCGCGGCGGTCTCCTCGACCGACAGCCAGGTCAGGTTCTTCTTCATGCGCCGCAGGTTGAAGAACAGCTTGCGCTGCGCCTTGGTGGTGGCGATCTTCACCAGCCGCCAGTTGCGCAGCACGTATTCGTGGATTTCAGCGCGGATCCAGTGCACGGCGAAGGACACCAGGCGCACGTTCAACGACGGGTCGAACCGTTTTACGGCCTTCATCAGACCCACGTTGCCTTCCTGGATCAGATCGCCGAACGGCAGTCCGTATCCGCGATAGCCGCGGGCGATGTGCACAACGAAGCGCAGGTGGGCCAGCACCAGCTTGCGCGCGGCCTCGAGGTCCCCTTCGTCCCGGAAGCGCACCGCGAGTGCCCGTTCCGCCTCACGGTCGAGGACGGGGATCCGGCTGACGCGGTCGACGTACGCATCGACACTGCCGACGGGGCCGGCAAGCGTGAATTCGCACGGTCGGGCAATCAACGCAGTCGCTGGACTCATGGATGCTCCCAGAGGACTTTGGCGCAAGTTTAGCACTCGCTGTGTTTGAGTGCTAAGTCGCCGCGAAGGTTCCCGAGTCCGCCGGTAGTTTATTATTGTTAAGCTAAAGCTTAGGGCGAGCTCCTCGGCTCCAGCGCGGCCCAAAGCGGGTCAATTTTCATCAAAGCGGCAGAGGGACCCGCTATCCTGCGCAAGACTTTATCAGGGGCCTTCGCCCGCGGATTCTGGAGACGGAAGGGGACCGATTTGGCAAGCACGGCATCGACTGCGACCCACGAACTGACGTACGACCGATTCACGATCCTGCTGCACTGGCTGACCGCAATCCTGGTGGTCACGCTCTGGGCGCTGGGACAATCCATCGGCTTCTTTCCCGAGGGCCCGTTCCGCAAGGGGCTGCTCGGAGTGCACATCCTGCTCGGCATCATGGTCGGGGCCGTCATCCTGGCGCGGATCGGCTGGCGGCTCAGCCATGGCCGGCGCTTGCCGCCGGCGGACCAGGGCGCGCTCGAGTGGGTGGCCAAGGGGGCCCATCTCGGGCTGTACCTGCTGCTGGTGCTGACGGTCGCGTTCGGTCTGGGCCGCGCCTGGGTGCACGGGGTCGAGGTGTTCCACTGGTTCACCTTCCCGCGGCCGGCGTTCGCCACGCGTGCGGTCACGCACACCATCAGCGAAGTGCACGGCGACCTCGGCGACATCATCGTGATCGTCGCCGGGCTGCACGCGGCCGCCGCCCTGTTCCACCACTACGGGATGCGCGACTCGGTACTGCGGCGGATGCTGCCCGGCAAGCGACGCGGCTAGCAGTTGCACTTCCGGCCGGGCCATGGTCCCGGTACGCTCGCGGTTTGGTTCCCGCGGCCGCCGCTGGAACGATCGGATCGCGCGCATGCCGGAACTGCCTGAAGTCGAAACCACGCGCCGCGGCATCGAGCCGCACGTGACCGGGCGAACAATCGTCGCGCTCGCGGTGTACGAGTCGCGGCTGCGCTGGCCGGTGCCCCGCAACCTGCCGGCGCAGTTGGCCGGCCGGCGCATACTCGCCGCGGGCCGGCGCGCCAAGTATCTGCTGATCGAACTGGACGGCGGCACTCTGATCGTGCATCTCGGCATGTCCGGCTCGCTGCGCGTGCTCGCAGCCGGCGTGCCACGGCTGCGCCATGACCAGTACGACCTGCGGCTCGACTCGGGCCGGATCCTGCGCTTCAACGATCCACGCCGCTTCGGCAGCCTGCATTACACGAGCGCCGGTGCGGCGCAGCATCCACTGCTGCGTCACCTGGCGCCGGAGCCGCTCGAGGCATCGTTCACGACCGAGTATCTCTGGGGCATCACCCGTGGCCGTCGGCTCGCCGTCAAGCAGCTGCTCATGAACAGCCGCTTGGTGGTTGGCGTCGGCAACATCTACGCCAGTGAGGCGCTGTTCCGGGCGCGGATCCGCCCGGGGCGCGAAGCACGGCGCCTGCGGCGCGCCGAGGTGGCCCGGCTGGTGCAGGCGGTGCGCACGGTGCTGAGGCAAGCCATCCGCGTGGGTGGGACGACCCTGCGCGACTACGTCGGCGCGGACGGTTCGCCGGGATATTTCCGCCAGAAGCTCTACGTCTACGAGCGCGCCGGGCAGCCTTGCCGGGTGTGCCGCACACCCATTCGCCAGCGCCGCCAGCAAGGCCGCTCGAGCTACTACTGCCCGGCTTGCCAGCGCTGAGGCTTCACGTGCCGCGACGCTTCTTCAGCTCTTCTTCGACGAGCGGGTGGACGAACTCGCTCACGTCCCCGCCGAGCACCGCGATCTCGCGCACGAGTGTCGAGGAGATGAACGTGAACTGTTCCTGAGGCGTCAGGAACACGGTCTCGATGTCTCGCTCGAGGTGACGGCTCATGTTGGCCAGCTGGAACTCGAATTCAAAGTCCGATACGGCGCGCAGGCCGCGCACGATGACCCGCGCTCCCTGCTTGCGCGCGAACTCGACCGTCAGGCCGGAGTAGCCGACCACCTGGACATTGGGCAGCTCGGCGAGCACGCGGCGCGCCATTTCGACCCGCATCGAGAGCGAGAACATCGGTGCCTTGTTGGGGTTGGCGGCGATCGCCACGATGACCTGATCGAAAATGCTCGCGGCGCGACGCACCAGATCGTGGTGGCCATTCGTGATGGGGTCGAACGTCCCCGGGTACACGGCGTTGCGGTTCATTCTGCAGCGATCCCCCTGTGTCGCGAATACAGATGATACCCGACCTGCCCGGAACGCTTGTCCCGCTCGTGCGCCCAGCTCGCCGGCGCGGGCGGTGGGTGCGCGGCGGGGCATTCCAGGTAAACCCGTGCCCCGGGCGCCAGCCACCCGCCACTCTCCAGTCGAGCGATGACCTCGGGCAGGATCGACGAGTCGAACGGCGGATCGAGAAAGACGATGTCGAACGGTTGGGCGGCGCCGTCGAGAAACGTCCGCGCATCGCTGCAGACGAGTGTCCAGTCGTGCCGCCGCTCGCTGTCCCATTCCTCCAGAAGCGCCTCGATCGCCTGGGATGCCTGTCGGTCGCGCTCGACGAACGTCACGTGCGCCGCGCCGCGCGAGAGCGCCTCGAGTCCCAATGCGCCGCTGCCGGCGAACAGGTCCAGGCAGCGCGCGCCGGGCAGGGTGGCCATCAGCCAGTTGAACAGTGTCTCGCGGACGCGGTCAGGCGTTGGGCGGATGGCCGGGGCGGCCGGAAAGCGCAGCCGGCGGCCGCGCCAGACGCCCCCGATGATGCGCAGCGTACGCGCGGCGCCCCCGCGCCGGTGCGTTTGAGACGAACTGTTCACGCGCTGTCTTTCGAACGTGCGGGCCGAGCCGCTACGATACACTAGCGCGCATTCATGTTCGGGCGCGAAAACAAAGAGGCTTCCACGGGCGGTACCCCCCCGCGACAGGGGTTTCTGAAGCGACTGTCGCAGCGCCTCGGCCGCGGCGCGCTGTCCTTCGACCTGCGCAACCTGTTCCGCGGCCGCAAGATCGATGCCGATCTGCTCGAAGAGCTCGAGACGCGGCTGCTCATGGCCGACGTGGGCGTCGAGGCTACCGAGTTCATCCTGGCCGGACTCAACAAGCGCCTGGCCCGCAAGGAGCTGGCCGACGTCGAAGCGCTCATCGCAGCGCTGCGTACCGCGGTGGAGGAGATTCTCGCGCCGTGCGCTCGCCCGCTCGCCATTGATCCGGACTGCAAGCCCTTCACCATCCTGGTCGTCGGTGTGAACGGCTCGGGCAAGACCACGACGATCGGCAAGCTGGCCAGGCGCTTCGGCGACGAGGGGCGCAGCGTCATGCTCGCCGCCGGCGACACATTCCGGGCGGCGGCGATCGAGCAACTGACGGTGTGGGCGGAGCGCACCGGCGCGAGCTGCATCGCGCAGCATGCCGGCGCCGACCCGGCCGCAGTGGCGTTCGACGCGCTGCAGGCCGCGCGCGCGCGCCGCACGGATGTCCTGATCGCCGACACTGCCGGACGGCTGCACAGCCAGTCACACCTGATGGAGGAGCTGAAGAAGGTCAAGCGCGTGCTGCAGCGCGGCGACCCGCGCGCGCCGCACGAGGTGCTGCTGGTGCTGGATGCCAATCAGGGACAGAACGCGCTCGCACAGGCCGTGCAGTTCCACGAGGCCATCGGCGTCACCGGGCTCGTGCTCACCAAGCTCGATGGCACCGCCAAGGGCGGCATCGTCATCGCCATCGCGCGCCGCCTGGGACTGCCCATCCGCTTCATCGGCATCGGCGAGCAGCCCGGTGATTTCGGGGAATTCGATGCGCGTGCGTTTGCCACCGCCCTGGTCGAAGGACCCCAGGGCGCAGCCGAGGAGAGCAGATGATTTCGCTCGAGCGCGTCAGCAAGCGCTATCCGAATGGCCGCGAAGCGCTGACCAACGTGAGTTTCTTCGTCGATCGGGGCGAGCTTGTGTTTCTCACCGGACGTTCCGGCGCCGGCAAGAGCACGCTGCTGAAGCTGATCGCGCTGCTCGAACGCCCGAGCCGGGGAACGGTGACCGTCAACGGGCGCAGCACCGGGGCGCTGAAGGCGCGGCACATCCCGGCGTTCCGGCGGCACATCGGCGTGGTTTTCCAGGATCACAAGCTGCTCGCCGATCGCCCAGTGTTCGACAACGTCGGGTTGCCGCTGGTGGTGGCCGGCGCCCCGCTGGCGGAGATCGACAAGCGGGTTCGGGCGGCGCTCGACCAGGTCGGCCTGCTCGGCAAGGAGCGCTCGTTGCCCATGGAGCTGTCGGTGGGCGAGCAGCAGCGCGTCGGCATCGCGCGGGCCATCGTCGGCAAGCCGCCACTGATCGTGGCCGACGAGCCCACGGGCAATCTCGACCCGGATCTGGCGCTGGAGGTGATGCGCCTGTTCAAGCGATTCAGCGAAGTCGGCGTCACCGTGTTGGTGGCCACGCATGATCTGCACCTGGTGCGCGAGTTCGGCAGCCGCGAGCTCAACCTGGCCAGTGGTCAGCTCACCGGCGGCACGCCCGATCCGCTGCCTTCCCTGGTGGCCAGCCGGTAGGGCCATCCATGAGACTCTCCACGCTCATGACCCGGCATGTGCAGTCGCTGTTCGGGGCGTTCGGGCGGCTGGCACGGGCGCCGCTCGCCACTGCCCTGACGCTGCTGGTCATCGGAATCGCGCTCGCGCTGCCGGCGGCGCTTGCACTGCTGGTCCGCAACGCCGAGTCGGCCACGGGCGGCTTCGGCCGCGCGGTCGACATGTCGGTGTACCTCAAGAGCGGCATCTCGTTGGTGCGGGCGCGCCAGCTCGCGGTCGAGGCGCGCGCCGAGCCGGGCGTAGCGGCGGTGCATGTGATCTCGGCCGATGAGGGTCTGAACCAGTTTCGCCGCTACTCGGGCTTCGGAGCGGCACTCGATGCGCTGAAGTCCAATCCGCTGCCGAATGTGCTGCGCATCGTGCCGCAGCCGCGCGCGAGCGGGGCCGCTGCCCTCGAGGGGTTGCGGCGCACGTTCGCCCGCTGGCCGGAAGTGGATATGGTGCAGCTCGATGCCCAGTGGGTGCTGCGGTTCAACGCGATGCTCGCCGTGGTGCGGCGCCTGGTGCTGATTGCGGCGGCGCTGTTCGGCGCCGGTGTGCTCGCCGTCATCGGCAATACCATCCGGCTGGAGATTCTCAACCGGCGCGACGAGATCGAGGTGACCAAGCTCGTGGGCGGCTCGAACGCGTTCGTGCGCCGTCCGTTCCTCTATACGGGGGTGCTCTACGGGCTCGGCGGCGCTTTGCTGGCGTGGTTGGTGCTGGAAGGGACGGTGCTTGCATTGCACGCGCCGGTGACGCGCCTCGCCACCCTCTACGGCAGCGGTTTCGCGCTGAGCGGCCTGGCGGGCCGGGAACTCGGCGGCCTGTTCTGCGGCGGAATGGCCCTCGGCTGGCTGGGGGCGTGGATTTCCGCCCACCGCCATCTGCGCGACATCGAACCGCGGGCGTGAAGCGCCGCGGCGGCACGCTTACTTGATCTTCGCTTCCTTGTAGGCGACGTGCTTACGCGCCACGGGGTCGAACTTCCGCACTTCCAACTTGTCCGGATGCAGGCGCTTGTTCTTGGTCGTCACGTAGAAGTGACCCGTGCCCGCGGTGGACAGCAGCTTGATCTTGTCGCGCATGACTGGGCTCCCGCCGTCAGATCTTCATACCCTGGGCGCGCAGGTCGGCGACGACCTTGTCGATGCCCTTCTTCTCGATCGTGCGCAGGCCGTGCGCCGACACGCGCAGCGATACCCAGCGCTTCTCGGTCTCAAGCCAGAACCGCTGGGTGTGCAGGTTCGGCAGGAAGCGACGGCGCTTCTTGTTGTTCGCGTGGGAAACGCGATTTCCGACGGCCGGCCCCTTGCCGGTGATTTCGCAGACGCGCGACATATGCAACGACCTTAAAAATCAAATACTTGGAGCAAGCAGGGTTCCCCTGCCTGCAGGAGCCGGCCTTTATACCAGCAGTCCGGCGCGCCGGCAAGCGCCGCTCAGAGGAGTCCATGCTCGGCGAACGAGTAGCAGCGGCTGCCACCCACGATGACGTGGTCCACTACCCGTATGTCCATCAGGGAGAGCCCCGCCTTCAGTCGGCGCGTGATCGCCTCGTCCGCCGGACTGGGCTCCAGACCGCCCGAGGGGTGATTATGCGCCAGGATCAGCGCGCTCGCATTGTGCAGCAGGGCCTGGCGCACGACTTCGCGCGGGTGGACCTGGGCACAATCCACGGTGCCGCGGAACAGTTCCTCGAAGGCGATCAGCCGGTGCCGGTTGTCCAGGTACAGACAGCAGAACACCTCGTAGGGGCGATCGCCCAACTGAGCCTGCAGAAAGCGGAATGCCGCCTGGGGCGTGGTCAGCGGCTCGCCCGAGCGCAGTTCTTCCTGCAGGTGACGGCGCGCGAGCTCGACGGCCGCCTGGACGGCTGCATAGCGCGCCGGGCCCAGTCCCTTGCGCGTCCAGCGGGCCCGCTCCGCCAGCAGCAGCGAGCGCAGCGAGCCGAAGTCCAAGAGCAGGCCGCGGGCGAGTTCGACCGCCGAGCAGCCGCGCGTACCCGAGCCGATCAGCAGCGCCAGCAGTTCGGCGTCGGACAGCACGCCCGGACCCCGATCGAGCAGCTTCTCGCGCGGGCGCTCGGTACGGGGCCAGTCGCGGATCGCAAGCGTCGCGGCGGGGGTGATCGGTGGCATGGGTAGACTCCAGTCCGCAGCGCGCATCGTGGCGTCCTCGGCACCCGCCGCGGAGCGGGAACATCGTCCGCTTTGTGCACAAATGCGTACCGGCGACCGCCCGGTTTGCGTCTGCGGGGAGTGGGGTCGGATAATCCGCCGCATGCAAGGCAAACGCATCCTGCTCGGGGTCACCGGCGGCATCGCCGCGTACAAAGCCGCCGAACTCGTCCGGCGGCTGCGCGAGCGCGGCGCAGAGGTCCAGGTCGTCATGACGGCCGCGGCGCGCGAGTTCATCGGCGCGCTCACCTTTCAGGCGCTCTCCGGGCGGCCGGTGCGAACCGACCTGTGGGACAGCGCCGCCGAGGCAGCGATGGGGCATATCGAGCTGGCGCGCTGGGCCGAGGCTGTGCTGGTGGCGCCGGCGAGCGCCGACTTTCTCGCCCGCCTCGCTGAAGGGCGCGCCGATGACCTGCTGGCCACGCTGTGCCTGGCCACCGCGGCGCCGATCGCCGTCGCGCCGGCGATGAATCGCCTGATGTGGGCCAATGCCGCGACTGCCGCCAACGTCGCGCGCCTGCGCCAGCGCGGCGTGCAGGTATTCGGGCCAGGCGAGGGCGAGCAGGCCTGCGGCGAGATCGGCGAGGGCCGGATGCTCGAGCCGCCCGAACTCGCCGACCGCCTGGCGGCGCTGCTGCCGACGGCCGGACCGTTGAGCGGCCGGCGCGTGCTGATCACCGCCGGTCCGACGCGCGAGCGCATCGATCCGGTGCGTTTCATCAGCAACCGCAGCTCGGGCAAGATGGGCTTCGCCGTCGCGCAGGCCGCCCGCGAAGCCGGAGCCGAGGTGGTGCTGGTGAGCGGCCCGGTGTGGCTCGCGACCCCGCCCGGCGTCCGGCGAGTCGACGTCGAGAGCGCCGAGGCGATGCTCGAGGCCGTGCAGGCCGAGGTCGCGGGGGCCGACATCTTCATCGCCACCGCCGCCGTCGCCGACTACCGTCCGGCGCATCCGTCGGGACAGAAAATCAAGAAAACCAACGAACGGTTGCAGCTCGAGATGGAGCGTACGACCGACGTGCTCGCCACGGTCGCAGCGCGTGCCCAGCGGCCGTTCGTGGTGGGCTTCGCCGCCGAGACCGAATCGGTCGAGCACTATGCGCGTGCGAAGCTGCTGAAGAAGAATCTCGACCTGATTGCGGCCAACGAGGTCAGCCACACCAAGGGCTTCGACTGCGAGGACAATCACCTGATTGTGCTGTCCCGCACCGCACGGCAGGACCTCGGCAGCGGGCCGAAACTGGCCCTGGCGCGCGAGCTGATCCGGCTGATCGGCGAATCCTATGCGGCGGCCCGCGAGGTGCAGCCGCGCGGCACGGTGCCGGTTTGAGCGCCACCGCCACGACGCGGCCGCTGCAGATCCGCATCCTCGATGCACGCCTCGGCCGGGAATTCCCACTGCCGGCCTACGCGACGGCGGGCTCGGCGGGGATGGACCTGCGTGCCTGCCTCGACGCGCCGCTCGCGCTGGCGTCCGGGCGCGCGGAGCTGATCCCAACCGGCCTGGCCATTCATCTGGCGGACCCAGGACTCGCCGCGGTGATCCTGCCTCGCTCCGGCCTCGGGCACAAGCACGGTGTGGTGCTCGGCAATCTCGTCGGGCTGATCGATTCGGATTATCAGGGCCAGCTGTTGGTTTCCTGCTGGAATCGCGGGCAGGAGACGTTCATCATCCAGCCGGGCGAGCGCATCGCGCAGCTGGTGGTGGTGCCCGTGGTGCAGGTGGCGCTCGAGGTGGTTGAGCACTTCGACGAAAGCGCGCGCGGGGCAGGTGGTTTCGGACATTCCGGGCGGCACTGAGTTGCCCGGGCTTGCCCGCCCTACCCCAGCAGGCGTTTCAACGCGCGGATCGGCCCAGCGTCAGGGGGGATAGGGATCTTGCCAGCCCGGCGGAGGGTTGGCGCGCAGACCGGCGTGCAACAACTGGGCGCGCAGGACCTCCGGCTCGCTCGCGAACGCAGCATCCCAGCGCGCGAGCCGCTCGAAGTACCGACCATCCACCACATCGAGCAGCGTGCGTAGGCGACGTCCCGGCGGGAACATCAGCTGGTGCGATTGCTTCTCCATGTACAGAAGCTGGCGCAACGTGGCGGCGGCTTGAAGATGCTGCACCGTTCCGGCGGGCCACAGCTGCCGCGCAATCGTGCTGCCTTCGATGCTGGCGAGCAGGGTGTCGCCCTGTTCCAACGCGACGCTGGCGGTGCGGCACAGGTCCACGCGCCGTGCCGACAGACCCGCGTGCGGGTTGCAGACGGATGCCAATGCGACGATGCCGTCGAAAAGCTCCGACGGGAGCTGACTATCGACCCGGCTCAACGCCTCCATTACCGGTTCGCCGCCGATTTCGTGCAGTGCATTGGTCAGCTGCGCCGTGAGGTGGGTGTAGTAGGAATCGATGCGACTCGTCCTGCCGATGGCCGCCAGCGCGGCATCGATGCCCGCGCGATTGTTACTCTTCGCCGCGCTGGCCAGTGCGTCCAGCCAGCCGGCGCCGTTGTTTGGGTCCAGAGCGCGCAGGCGCGCATCGAGCGCCGTCAAGTCGCACGTCTGGCGCCAGGCGCGGCACTGGCTGATCTCGAGCAGGAGCAGATCGGGTCGCTGTGGAGCTCGTGCCACGGCGCGTGCCAACCATGCCAGTCGCTGCGTGGCGTCGGCCGGCGGCGCGAGCCTGCCGTGAACGATTCGAGGCGCCGAAAAGGGCACGAGCAGCGCGGCGGCCGCGAGGGCGTCCGGTCCGCCGTTGCGCAGGAGTCGGCGCGTGGCGGCTTGAGCCTCTCGGCGCTGCAGTGCAACCGTCCGGGCCATATCAAGGGCCGCGTTGTGCGCGCCGAGCGCCGCATCGATGGGTGGTGCCGGAAATGTCCCGGCGGCCAGCGCGGCCGTGAGGGTGAGCGCGTACAACGGTAGCGCGGCCCACCGCCACCATCGACGGGTCGGGTTCACCAGGATGCGCACGCGTCGGCCGAGCTGCGAACGGCGCTCGAACAGACCGATCACCGGTCTGGCGGCCGCGGGAGCCCGCGTCGCGATCGCGAGCAGCGACTGCCCGTAAGCGGCCGCGTCCAGCCCACCCTGCACCACCCGCGCATCACAATCCACCTCGATCGCCTGCCTGAGCCGAAGGAACAGCCACCACAGCGGCAAGTTCCAAGGCAGCAGACCGACCAGGAGCCTCCCGAGCGCGAGCCAACGCGCGTCGTGCGTGCGCAGGTGCTCGCGCGCGTGCGCCAGCGCGGCGGCCCGGTGTTCGGCCGGCTCATCGAGCAGCCACCTCGGGACGAGGATTTGCGGTTGCCACAGGCCCAGAACGGCCGGACCCAGATCGTTCGTGAGGCTGACGGCAGTACCGTCGAGGTCCGCGATCTTCGACTCCTGCGTCAGCCGGCGCAGTGCCAGCGTACCGATCAGCATTCGTCCGAGCAGCAGCAGCGACAGCAGGCCCCAGGAAACTAGAAACGCCATTCGAACCCGCGCACGCGCCTGCGTGGTCCAGAACGATCGCGCTAAGCGCGCTCGCGGGAGCAGCGGCGCGCGTGGTGAGCTCGCGGGTGAGGAACGGGCCGAAGCGGCGGTCGGCCGTGCAAGGGGGGACGCCCGCTGAACGCGCGGTGCCGGCAACTGAACGGGAGATTGGTCGGGCACTGCTTGCGGCAGGTACCAAGCGGGGAGTCCCACCGACAGGATCACTGCAGCGAGCCATGCTCCGCGCCGGGGCCAGCGCAGGCTGGCCAGAATGCGTTCGGCGGACCACGCGGCTGCGGCGAGAAATGCACCGACGATCACGACGTACAACGCAGCGCCGATCATGAGGCATCCC
>JAJXWE010000454.1 GCA_021781775.1 Pseudomonadota bacterium
TGCCGCCTCGCCCCGCCGTGCGCATCAGGCTCGGGCACGCCGTCCCCGCCCGGCGCGCGGCAACGCGCGCACCGCCGCCCGCTTGGCATCCTCCGGCGGCTCGGCCATCAGCGCCTCGATCTGATCGGCATCCTTGGGCACCCCGTCGGTGAGCACCTCGGCGCCGCTGCGCGTGACGAGGACGTCGTCCTCGATGCGCACGCCGATCCCCTGGAACCGCTTCGGCACGCCGCGCGCGCCACGCGGAATATAGATGCCGGGCTCGATGGTCAGGACCATGCCCGGCTCGAGCACCCGCCAGGCGTCCCCGACCTTGTAGTCACCGACGTCGTGCACGTCCATCCCCAGCCAGTGGCCGGTGCGATGCATGAAGAAGCGCCGGTAGGCGCCATCGCGCTCGAGTTTCGCCGGCCGGCCCTTGAGCAACCCGAGCCGCACCAGTCCCTGGGTAACCACGCGCACCGCCGCCTCGTGCGGCTCGTTCCAGTGATTGCCCGGCCGCACCTTGGCAATGGCGGCGAGATTGGCCTCGTGCACCACGTCGTAAACGGCTCGCTGCTCGGGACTGAACCGCCCGTTCACCGGGAAGGTGCGGGTGATATCCGAGGCGTAGCATTCGTACTCGCAGCCCGCGTCGATCAGCACGACCTCGCCGTCGCGCAGCGGCTGATCATTTTCGTTGTAGTGCAGAATGCAGCTGTTCGGTCCCGAGCCGACGATGGGGTAGTAGGACGTATCGGCCCCATGGCGGCGGAACTCGTGCACGATCTCGGCCATCAGCTCGTATTCCATGCGGCCCGGACGGCAGAAGCGCATCGCGCGCACGTGCGCCTGCGCGCCGATCCTCGCCGCCTCGCGCATCAGCTCGAGCTCGGTGCGCGACTTGAACAGCCGCAGCTCGTGCAGGACCTGATCGAGCGCCACGAACTCCTGCGGTGGATGCCGCCCGTTGCGCGCCTGAGTGCGCAGGCCGTTCACCCAGCCGACCACCCGCTGATCGAACTCCGGGTAGATGCCCATGGTGTAGAACACCTTGGCGCGGTTCTCCATCAGTCCCGGCAGGATCTCGTCGATGTCCGTGATGGGAAAGGCATCGTGCGCGCCGTAGGTGCGGCGGGCACCTGCCGGCCCGGCGCGCCGCCCGTCCCAGGTCTCGCGCACTGGGTCGCGCTCGCGCACGAACAGGATGTACTCGGCCTGTTCGCGGCCCGGAACCAGCACCGCGACCGACTCCGGCTCGCCGAAGCCGGTCAGGTAATGGAAGTCGCTGTCCTGGCGGTACGCGTAGTCGACGTCATTGTTGCGCCGGCGCACCGGCGCGGCCGGAACGATGGCGATCGCATCCCGCCCCATCAGGCGCATCAGCGCGCTGCGACGGCGGGCGAACTCTTCGGCGGGACTGGCGGGCTTGATCAATGGTAGGGCGCTCCGGGTGAGGTGGGCGCATCACGCAGCGGGGCGAGTTCCTCGAAGACCACTTGGACGCTGACGCGCATGAATTCGACCAGTTCGGCGTAGGCTTCCTCATTGGACTCCTCGCTCTGGCTCGTGTCGACCGAGGCGCTGCCGATTGCCGTGATGTCGTTGACGATCTCCCCGACCTCCCCGGGCATGCTCGCCGCATCGCGCAGCACGCCGAGACCCAGGCCGTAGAGGAACCCCTGACACCACAGCGCCAGTGCGCCGGCCCGCTCGAGGATCGGCTGATCGTCATCGGGCAGCAGCAGCCCGAACTGCATCTGCGCCCCGTTCAACGCCCCGGCGGTGTGCCGATACAGTGCCCGCAGCACCTCGGCGCCGCTCGCTCCGGCCTCGCCCTCGGGCAGGATGTCGAGCAGCCAGTCCTCGAAGCGATACCCCGGCGCCGAGCACAACGAACCGGTCAAGGTGCCGTGGGCTTCGGCTGCCTCGGCAAGGGAATGCTCGCCCGTGAGGACGCCTTGGATCTCCGCATAGCTCGATTGCATCATCGCCGGACATTATGCCGCATGTCGGCAGCGGCGGTTTCCCGACCCGCCCGGAAGGCGATGTAGCGCCCGCATTGACCGCGTGGAGAGCCCGGCACTATAGTCTCGTCAGCATGAGCGCCGCCGCATCCGTACCTTTGGAGACCGAGATCACCCGGCTATCGAACCGGGTGGATGAACTGCTCGCCGCGCTCGAGCAGCTGCGCGAGGAGAACCGGGCGCTGCGCCAACGGCATGAGTCGCTCAACAACGAGCGCGCGACGTTGTTGCAGAAGAACGAGCAGGTGCGCACACGGGTCGAGGCCATGATCGGACGGCTGAAGACGCTGGAGCACGGCGCATGAGCCAGGACCCCGCTCGCGTCAGCGTGCGCATACTGGATCGGGATTACATGATTGCCTGTCCGCACGAGGAGCGACCAGCGCTGCTCGATGCGGCCGAGTACCTCAATGCCCGCATGCGCGAGGTGCGCGACAGCGGCAAGGTAGTCGGCCTCGACCGTATCGCGGTCATGGTCGCGCTGAACATGGCGAACGAGCTGCTGCAGGTGCGCGAGCGCGGCACGCGGGTTTGCGTCGAGGCCGGTGACAAGGTCCGCGCCCTGCGCGAACGGGTCGAATCGGCGCTCGGACAGACTCAGCCCCTCGAACTGTGAACCAGGATGCGCCGCAGGCGCACCGCCTGCGCCCGGCGAGGCTTTGGTGTACAGTGAGCCGAGCGTCGCCTGCGGTGTTCGACACGCGGGCCGGGTTACCTCGGACCCTAATTGAAACACCCATGGG
>JAJXWE010000455.1 GCA_021781775.1 Pseudomonadota bacterium
TCATTCTGCTCGCACGACTGGCGGTCGATGCGTCGGTTCACGGTCGGGGACTCGGCGCCGCGCTCCTCAAGGATGCACTGCTTCGCACCGCGCAAGCCGCGGAGACCATCGGCGCCCGGGCGCTGCTAGTGCATGCCAAAGACGACAACGCGAAGGCCTTCTATGAACACTTCACGTTCGAGCCGAGTCCGAGCGACCCGTACCACCTCTTACTCATCATGAAGGACTTGTTACGGTTCGTCCGTCAATGACATTGCCGCGCGAGTCAATCATCGTCGTCGCCTCGGTGGCATCCTGATATTCCACCACTCCGCAGCGGCGCGATGACTGTCGCGGGGAAGGGACGGCGTTGGGATTGCGCTGAGTTCAGGCTGGAGTCGCCTTTGCCACGCCGGGCTATCAGTCCGTGAGCGCCTGTCGACCTCTGGCGGGAGAGTCGCCACCGGGCCATCCTCTTTGCCTCAACCGCCTGCATGTACGCCGGCATATTCGCCCTGACGATACGCAGCGGCCTTTCCTGCCGGGATTTTGAGGAGGAGGCGGCGACAAGCCTGCCTGTCAGGCCGCGGTTGGCGCGCGCCGCGACGCTCTCGGAACGAACCGCAGCATCCACCGCAGAAATACGGTCGTTCCGAGGATGAAGGCGATTCCCACCCCGAGGCCATAGGGGATGATCCACCATCCGAGCAACTCGTGACCATGCGGTTTCGGCACCTCCGCTCCCAGCGTCATGCCGTGCGGATTGATCCATAGACCGATGTTAGCGGGAAAGACTGGCTTCAGAACGGCACATACGATGAGCGAGGCGCCCACCGCGTAACCCACGACGCCGGCCAGGGACGCGGTAAATCCAAGGAGCGTCTTGCTCGCCCAGCGGATCGTCGTACGGACGATGAGCCTGGGCGAGAAGGATGACCTTGCATGGGCGACCTGGGCATCGGCACGATAAAGTGATGCGATCTGCTCGGGTGCACCCAGCTGGCGGAGGACCTGCTCGACTGACGCGCCGATTGACTCTGTACCGCTGCCGGCGGCCCGCTCGGCAATGTGCCCGCGCAGCTCCCGCAGGATCTCCGTGACGTCATCGGGGGGCAGACCGGCAAGCTCCTCGCGCATGTTGGCGAGATAGGTGTCGATCGGGTCTCGGGATAGCGGAGTGTGCTCACTCATTGCCTCGCTCCTTAAGCAGGGGCTGGATCAGCGCGTCGATCTTCGCAAGAAACTCGTGCGAGTGCCTGGCAAGCGCCTGCGCGCGCGCTCTGCCGGCGGCCGTCAGCTTGTAGTAACGCCGCGGGTGGCCGGAGTCGCTTTCCTCCCATTTGCCTTCGATCAGGCCTTCCTTGCGCAGCCGCGTGAGAACCGGATACACCGTCCCTTCCGCGACCACGAGATCGGAGCGGGACTCCAGCTCGCGGAGGATTTCGAGGCCATACTGTCGGCCCTTCCAGAGCGTGGCCAGGATCGCCACGTCGAGCCATCCTTTGCGAATCTGCGCTTTCCAGTTCTCCAGGCCGTTTGCCGTCATGACGCGGTCCCACGCCGGGCCATCGCAGGCACGGCTTGTCCCCGCATCGGTAGCCAGCGGCCGCGGCGAACGGCGAGCGTGAGCAACACGATGGCGAGGGCGAGACAGACGACGGTCGCCACGACCGAGGCCTCGGGACCGAATTTGCCGCCGGTCAGCAGGGCGCGGCCCGCGAGCGAGACGGAGAGGATTCCCTTGGCGGCTGGACCGCCGGAGACCGAGACCCCGAAGATTCCGCCCTCGGTGAAATTCCAGCCGAGGTGAAGGCCGATCGGAAACCAGAGATTGCGGGTCAGGGCGTAGGCGGCGGCGAGGAGCACGCCGGCCTCGAGCGCAATGGATGCCGTGGAAATGACCGTCGCGCCGGGATTCAGTGCGTGGAGCAGGCCGAAGACGATGGCGGATAGCGCGAGGGCCGTCGCCGTCCCGAAGCTCTCCTCCAGGAGGCGAAAGAGGCCGCCGCGGAGCGCGAGCTCCTCGCCCACCGCCGCGAGGATCGAAACCGACAATATCGGCACGACATCGAACCTGGCGGAGACCCCCTGCCAGTGCGCGACACCCATGAGGTGAAGCAATCCGAAGACGCTCGAGAACAGCGCGATGCCGAGAAGCAGGCCGCCCGCAGCCTCGATCGCGCCGGGCGCGAGCTCCTGCGCGGTGCGGCGCTCGAGCGAGCGCGCGAGGCCGGCGTAGAGTCCCAGGAGGGCAGCGGAGAGAAGCAGCGCGGCCCCGAGCTCTGACCAGTCTGCACCCGCGTGCCGAACCGCCCACATGCGGCCCAGCTGCGCGCCAATGTAGGCGGCGAGCAGGGCCGCGAAGAATGCGATCTTGCGCGCGACGGCGGCCCATCGGCCTGCGAGCGAGGATGTGTCTGCAAGGGCGGGGTGGTCTTGGGCCATATCCAGGGTACTCAGGACATCGACATGGCAAGATACTATGCAATGCAATGTATCGTGTCAAACATGGTTTGGTGCCGGCGAAAACGGAGCGAGCATGGACGCGAGCGACCCTGTCGGCTTTGAGCCATTGCGCAGCGTCCACGCACGCCAGTCATCTCGACGTTGCGCGCGCAGCGAAGCAGGGCATCGGAGAAGAGGATGTCGTCGGCAGCGCGCCAGGACCTTACGGGCGCTGACCCGGCCGCGTCGTGGAATAATTCAAAGCCAAGCGCGCATATTCCACAGCTAATGTCGATTTCGCGCTTCTAAGCCATTTGCCCTTTCG
>JAJXWE010000456.1 GCA_021781775.1 Pseudomonadota bacterium
TTCTACGTCGATGCGCCGCACATGGTGCGCGCCGGCCTGCACTGGACGCTGGCACTGCTCTCGAGCGGTCTGGTGCTCGCGCCGCCGAAGGCGGTCCTCGATACCGCTCCGCTGCGCGCCCTGCTCGGCCGGGAAGTCGACTGCGATGGCATCCGCCGCAGCATCGAGCGCGGCCATCTGCGCGCCTGCGCCCTGTGCACTACCGGCTACAGCAGCGGTCAGTCGGTCGCCTACTTCGACGGCCGGCCGCAGCTCGCCGAATGGTCGCGGGTTCAGCACCTCGGGCGGCGCAGCGAGCTGACGCTCGATCACATCATGGCGAGCGTGGCGATTCCGTTGTTGTTCTCGCCCATCAAGCTCGGAGCGGAGTTCTTCGGTGACGGCTCGATGCGCCAGCTCAATCCGCTGAGCCCGGCCATCCATCTGGGCGCGGATCGGCTGCTCATCATCGGGGTGAGCGCCGATCAGGGCTCCGGTGTCGACGGCGGTGCCACGCCCACCATGCCCACGGCAGGCGATGTGTTCGGCTTCATGCTCGACACGCTGTTCACCGACCGGATCCATGGCGATCTGGAGCACGTCGCGCGTCTCAACGAGCTGGTACACGCCGCGCCGGATACGCGCGCCGTCCGTCGCATCGAGACCTTCATGATCACCCCGAGCGTCGATCCGAACGAGATTGCGGCGCAGCACGTTGCGGCCATGCCGCGCGGACTGCGCGCGCTGCTGCGCGTGCTCGGCGGTCGTCCAGAGGTGTCAGGCCATCAGCTGACCAGCTATCTCACCTTCGAGGCACCGTACACCCAGGCCCTCATCGAGCTCGGCTACCGCGATGCCATGTCGGTGCGTTCGGCACTGCTGCCGTTTGTGCGCGGCGACGCGATCGGCTCGACCGCCGTCGCGCCGCCCGCCTGATCCGCGGCGCCGAACTCAGCCCGGTCCGCCGTCCGGCTCGGCTGCGCGAGTCAGCAGCGCGGTATGGCGCGCGGTGACGTAGGGGTGCTCCGGCGCGAAGCGTTCCGCCAGGCGCTCGACGATGTACACCGAGCGGTGCTGGCCGCCGGTGCAGCCGACCGCTACGGTCAGGTAGCCGCGGTTGCTGGCCTGGTACTCCGGGATGCGCGCGCGTACGAACGTGACGATGTCGTCGAGCAGCCGCGCCACGTCCGAGTGATCTTCGAGGAAGCGGCGCACCGCGGCATCGCGGCCGGTGAGGGCGCGCAGCGTCGGCTCCCAGTAGGGATTCGGCAGCGAGCGCGCATCGAACACGCAGTCCGCATCGCCCGGAATTCCCTGCTTGAAGCCGAAGGACTCGAACGTGATTGACAGCCGCGCCGTGCGCGGCTCGCCGAAGCGCTCGGCGATCAGGTCGCGCAGTGCGTGCATGCCGAGGTGCGAGGTGTCGATGACCAGGTCGGCGGCATGGGTTATCGGCTCCATCAGCTGGCGCTCCAGGCTGATGGCGGTGCGCAAATCGCGGCTGCGCCGGCCCATCGGGTGGCTGCGGCGCGTCTCGGCGAAGCGCCGCAGCAGCACTTCGTCGGAGGCGGTGAGGAACGGCACCTCACATTCGATGCCGCTGCGGCGCAGCTCGTCGATGAGCTGCGGCACGATGGCGATTTCCGCGGCGCTGTTGCGGGCGTCGAGACCTACGGCCGCGCGGCCGTAGGTCTGTTCCGGACTGCGCACCGCGTGCGCGATGAACGGCTTGAGCAGGGCGGCCGGGATGTTGTCGATGCAGTAATAGTCCAGGTCCTCGAGCATGCGCAACGCCACACTTTTGCCCGAGCCCGACAGCCCGCTTAAGACGATGATGCGCACCGGTCCGCCGCGCCGCTCAGGCCCGCAGCATGCGGCCCTCCACGGCGTGATGGTCGGTGAGCTTTTCCTTGTGCTTCTTGACGCACCGGTCGAGCTTGTCGGTGAGCCGGTCGATCGCCGCGTACATGTTTTCCTCGGTCGAGTCGGCGTGGATGGAGCTGCCGCTCACGTGCAGCGTGGCCTCGGCCTTCTGGCGCAGCTTCTCCACGCTGAGCACGCAGTGCACGTCGATGACCTGCTCGAAATGCCGCTCGATCCGCTCGAGTTTCTTCTCCACGTAGCTACGGAGCGCGGGGGTGATCTCGACGTGGTGACCGGTGACATTGAGCTGCATAGTCATCTCCTATTCGCATGAGGAACCGGATATCGGTCCTGGCAACATCAGGGCGGCGCTGATCCGCAGCGTTTGCGCTCGCCGGAGGAGGGAATGTTCATCGCCTCGCGATACTTGGCCACGGTGCGGCGCGCGACCGGGATGCCCTCCGCGGAGAGCAGTTCGGCGATGCGCCCGTCGCTGAGCGGGACGAGTGAATCCTCTTCCTTGACCAGCTTGCGGATCTTGGCGCGGATCGCGGTCGAGGAGGTGCCCGAACCGTCCGCGCCTTCTATCTGACTGGAAAAGAAGTACCGAAGTTCGAACACGCCGCGCGGCGTGTGCATGTATTTGCCGGAAGTCACCCGCGAGATCGTCGACTCGTGCATGCCGACCGCCTCGGCGATGTCCTTGAGGATCATCGGGCGCATGTGCTCCTCGCCGTGCTCGAGGAAGGCCACCTGCCGCTCGATGATCGAGCGGGCGACCTTGATCAGGGTCTCGTGCCGGATCTCCAGGCTCTTCAGCAGCCAGCGGGCTTCCTGCAGCTGCGCGCGCAGGCTGGCGTGGCTGGCGTTGCGGCCGAGCAGGTTCGCATAGCTCTGGTTCAGGCG
>JAJXWE010000457.1 GCA_021781775.1 Pseudomonadota bacterium
CGAGCGCCCTCCGCAGCAAGCGGACGGTGGCGCTGCTGTACCTCGACATGGACCGGTTCAAGGAGGTCAATGACACCTTTGGCCACGACACCGGTGACCGCGTGCTGGAGGTGCTCGCCGAGCGGCTGATCCGTGCCATTCCACAGGCTGCAATTCTCGGGCGACTGGCGGGTGATGAGTTCGCGCTGTGCGTGCACGGGCTGCCGGCGGAAACGGACAACCGGGTTCCGGTCGGACAACTGGCACGCACCGTCCTCAACGAGGTGGCGCGCGCCTTCCAGCTCAATCAGCAGGAGGTGTTCCTCACCGCGAGCATCGGCATCGCCTTCTGTCCGCGCGACGCGGAGAACGTCATCGACCTGATCCGCAACGCCGACGCGGCCATGTATCACGCCAAGCAGAACGGCGGTAACACCTTCACGTTCTACTCCCCGGAGATGAACGCCGCGGCAGTCGAGCGCCTGATCCTCAAGAGCAAGCTGCGCCGCTCGGTCGAGCGCGACGAGCTGGTGATCCGCTACCAGCCGAAAGTCGAGCTCGCCAGCGGACGCGTGGTGGGCGCCGAGGCACTGCTGCGCTGGCGCCTGCCGGGGCACGGCGACATCCCGCCGTCACGCTTCATCCCCCTGGCCGAGGAAACCAATCTCATCCTGGACATCGGCGAGTGGGTGCTGAACCGGGTGTGCATGGACTACCGCCAGCTGAAGACCGCCGGCGGTGAGCCGGGCCGCATCTCCCTGAACCTCTCCCTGCGCCAGCTGCGCCAGGCGAGCTTCATCCTGCGCTGCCGCTCGGTGTTCCGCCGCCACGGCGTCTCGCCCACGGCGCTCGAACTCGAAATCACCGAGACCACCCTCATGGCCGACAGCAAGAACACGCTGCGCCTGCTCGAGGAGCTGTACGCGATGGGACTGCACCTGTCGATCGATGATTTCGGCACGGGCTACTCCTCGCTCTCGGCGCTGCAGCAGTTCCCGATCGGGACACTGAAGATCGACCAGTCCTTCGTGCGCGACGTCGAGCACAACGCCGGCAATGCGACACTGGTGCGTACGATCATCGAGATGGGACACAGTCTCGGGATGGTCGTGGTCGCCGAAGGCGTCGAGTCTGCGAGCCAGCTGCAGTTCCTTGAGGAGAACGGCTGTGACCAGGCCCAGGGACGGCTGTTCGGCGAGCCCTGCGCCGCAGAGGAACTGCTCGCGACGCTGCAGCGTCAGGGCGCCACCGGCGCACCCTTCGGGCACCTGCTGCGCCGCGCCGGTGCGCTCGAGCGACCCGCCTAGCCGGCGGCGGCACACGTACCGCAACGATCCCGGCGACCCCTCGAGCTCCCGCGCTGCGCGGACGGCCGTGCCGACGCGGCCTGCTGATTCGTACTCGCACGCGCCGCGCCGCGGGGTGATAAAGGGCGCCGATCGGCGCTAGAATTGCGGGTTTTCCCCGTACGGATCACGCACACCATGAAACCCGCACTGAATGTCGCGATCACCGGTGCCGCCGGCCAGATCGGCTATGCCCTCGCTTTCCGCGTCGCCTCCGGAGCACTGCTCGGACCGGATCAGCCGATCAATCTTCACCTCCTGGAGGTCACCCCGGCGCTGCAGGCGCTGAACGGGGTCGTCATGGAGCTTGCCGATTGCGCCTTCCCCGGCCTGAACCGGATCGTCGCGACGGATGACGCCAAGGTGGCGTTCCGCGATTGCCACGTTGCGCTGCTGGTCGGAGCGCGGCCGCGGGGACCGGGCATGGAGCGCAAGGACCTGCTGCTCGCCAACGCGCAGATCTTCTCCGCGCAGGGCAAAGCCCTCGACGAGACGGCCGACCGCAACGTCAAGGTACTGGTGGTGGGCAACCCGGCGAACACCAACGCCCTGATCGCCCGGGCCAACGCCAAGGACCTCAATCCGCGCAATTTCACCGCGATGACCCGCCTGGACCACAACCGCGCGCTCTCGCAACTGGCGGAGAAGACCGGCGCTCACGTCACCCAGATCCGCCGCATGACCGTCTGGGGCAACCACTCCGCGACGCAGTATCCGGACATCACGCACGCCCTGGTCGGCGGCAAACCGGCCACCTCCCTGGTCGATGCGTCCTGGGTCGAGCAGACGTTCATCCCGGTGGTCCAGCAGCGCGGTGCGGCCATCATCAAGGCGCGCGGCGCCTCTTCGGCCGCCTCGGCCGCCTCGGCCGCCATCGACCACATCCACACCTGGGTGCGCGGCACGGCTGAGGGCGACTGGGTGAGCATGGCGGTGCCGTCGGACGGCAGCTACGGCATCCCCGAAGGCGTCATCTATTCGTACCCCGTAACCACCCGCAACGGGGAGTACCAGATCGTTCAGGGGCTGAGCATCGAGGCCGGCAGCCGCAAGCGCATGGATGCGACGCTCGCGGAGCTTCACGAAGAGCGCGAGGGCGTGCAGGCTCTGCTGGGCTGACCGGTCGACGCCTGCGCCGGCGGCAGCGCCCGCAGGACGCTCGAGCACCCGCACCGCGATGGCCGGTCCAGGGGCGCCCGCGCATGTTGCGCGGGCGCCCAGTGACTCGAGCCGACCCGCCCACCTCGGCGGGAAAACCGCTATAGTGCGGCCGCGACGTTTTCACCCAAGCCCTCTCGGCACGAAGGAGATTCCATGCTGGGTGCACTCCTGGCGTTGATCGCCGCCGTGGCCATCGGCTATGCCGTGACCCAGGCGGGCGGTGTGATCACCCTGATCCTCATCGTCG
>JAJXWE010000458.1 GCA_021781775.1 Pseudomonadota bacterium
ACGCCTCGATCGCCATCCTGTTCGGCCAGTTGTCCACGCTCTACGACCTCGCGCGCGGGCATGTCCCGACCATGATGCCTACGCCGCTCGAATTGAACGATCCGGTGTGGGTCGGGTTATACCTGCTCGGCTACCTGCTGTTCTTTACGCTGTGGATGGCGATGCTGCTGCGCCAGGCGGCCATTGCCGCCGGACGGCCGCCCGGAACGCGCGACCTGCTGGAGGCGCTTAAACAGACTCCGGCGGTCGTCGCGATCGTCCTGATCGGCGACGCGGTGATGCTCGCGCTGATCAGTCCGCCGCTCACACTGATCCAGCCCTACCGCCAGATCGGCCTCGCCGTGATGGTGCTGGTCGCATTCTATGTCCTGGTGAGCCTATCGCTGGCGCTGCCCGCGCGCATGCTGACCCGCAAAGGGGTGCTGCAAAGCCTCCTCTACAGCCTGCAAATCATCCGCGGCAACTGGTGGCGCGCCGCCGCGCTGTACGCGATCAGCGCCTCCATCATCGTCACCGTGTGGCTCCTCACGGCGGTCATCACAGCGATGATACTCCCCGGCGCGGGCCGCTCCGACGCGGTCGCGCGCGCAATCATGTCGGCCGTGGTCCTCGCCGTCGGCGCGATGGGATTGACCTTCTTCACCGCCACCCAGCTCAGCCTGTTCGGCGACTTGGAGCTGCGCCAGAGCGCGCGCGGCGGTTGACCGCCGCGCTCAGTCCGAATAGCCGAGATTGGGCGCGAGCCACTTCTCGGCTTGCGCCCGGGTGATGCCCTGGCGGCGCGCATAGTCCTCGATCTGGTCGCGCCCGAGCTTACCCACTGCGAAGTAGCGCGCCTCGGGGTGCGCGAAGTACCAGCCGCTCACCGCCGCAGTGGGATACATCGCGTAACTGTCGGTCAGCCGGATGCCCGTGGCGTTTTCGACGTCGAGCAGCTGCCACAACTTGGCTTTCTCGGCATGATCGGGGCACGCCGGATACCCGGGCGCCGGACGGATGCCGCGATAGGCCTCGTGGATCAGCTGCTCGTGGGTGAGTTCCTCGGCGCGTGAATACCCCCAGAACTCGCGCCGCACGCGCTCATGGAAGTGTTCGGCCGCCGCCTCGGCGAGCCGGTCGGCGAGCGCCTTGAGGATGATCGCCGAGTAATCATCGTGCGAGCGCTCGAAGCGCTCGACGTGCGCCTCGATGCCGAGGCCCGCAGTCACCGCGAACGCCCCGATGTAATCGCGCACGCCGCTCGACTTCGGTGCGATGAAGTCGGCCAGCGACAGGTGCGGCAGGCCGGCGGGCTTGTCCTTCTGCTGGCGCAAGAACGTCAGCGTGGCGAGCGGCGAGTGCCGCTGCTCGTCGCCATAGATCTCGACGTCATCGCCCACCGCGTTGGCGGGAAACAGGCCGATGACCACCTGCGCCCGCAGCCAGCGCTCGGCCACGATGCGCTCGAGCATACGCCGCGCATCGGCGTACAGGTTGCTTGCCGCCTCCCCGACCGTCGGATCCGTGAGCAGATCGGGAAACTTCCCGGCGAACTCCCAGGCGTTGAAGAAGGGCATCCAGTCGATGTACCCGAGCAGCTCGGTGAGCGGATAGTCCTCGAAGCGCTGCGCCCCCGGGGTACGCGGCACGGGAGGGGCATAGCTCGCCCAGTCGATGCGCAACCGGTCGGCGCGGGCGACAGCGAGCGTCAACGCGGGTGCCTTGACCCGCCGGCCGGCGTGCTGCTCGCGCCGCTGCTCGTGCTCGGCATTGTTCTTCTCGATGAACGCCTCGCGCGCCGGCGTGCTCGTCAGGGTCTGGCACACGCTCACCGAGCGCGAGGCGTCCTTCACGTACACCACCGCCGAGCGGTACTGGGGTGCGATCTTGACCGAGGTGTGTGCCGGCGAGGTGGTCGCCCCGCCGATCAGCAGCGGCACCGTGAAGTCCTGTCGCTGCATCTCGCGGGCGACGTGCACCATCTCATCGAGCGAGGGCGTGATCAGGCCGGACAGCCCGATGAAATCGGCGCCTTCGCGCCGCGCCGTCTCGAGGATGCGCTCGCATGGCACCATCACGCCCAGATCGATCACTTCGAAGTTGTTGCACTGCAGGACCACACCGACGATGTTCTTGCCGATGTCGTGCACGTCGCCCTTGACGGTCGCCATGACGATGCGGCCGTTCGAGCGGCGCGCGCCAGCCGCCTGGGTCCGCTCGATGAACGGCACCAGGTGCGCGACCGCGCGCTTCATCACGCGCGCGCTCTTGACCACCTGGGGCAGGAACATCTTGCCGGAGCCGAACAGGTCCCCGACGATGTTCATTCCGTCCATCAGCGGCCCCTCGATCACCTCGAGCGGATGGGCGCTCTGCAGGCGCGCCGCCTCGGTGTCCTCGATGATGAAATCGTCGATCCCCTTGACGAGGGCGTGCTCGAGGCGCTTGGTGACGGGCAAGCCGCGCCACTCGAGGTCGTCCTTGCGCTTCGCGCCACCGCCCGCCTTGTAGCGCTCGGCGATCGCGAGCAGCCGCTCGGTCGCATCCGCGCGCCGGTTGAGGATCACGTCCTCGACGGCCGCGCGCAGCTCCGGGGCGATCTCGGCATAGATGGCGAGCTGACCGGCATTGACGATACCCAGGTCCATGCCGGCCTTGATCGCGTGGTAAAGAAACACCGAATGCATCGCCTCGCGCACCGCGTCATTGCCGCGGAACGAGAAACTCACGTTGCTCACGCCGCCGCTCA
>JAJXWE010000459.1 GCA_021781775.1 Pseudomonadota bacterium
GGGCTCGTATTTCGGCGAGGACTACACGGCCTCGAACCTGGTCAAGCTCGCGGCGCTGACCGAGGACGCGCTCGCCGCCGAGCGCTTCGGCAAGCCGTTCGCCGCCCTCACGAGCGGCGACCGGTACGAGATCAAGACCACCATGCAGCACGACCTGCAGGGCATCGACCTGACCCAGTCGCTGGTGACGCTGCCGGCGGCGGTGGCGACGGCGATAGGCTCCCTCAGGGTTGGGATCACCGACTCGCTGCTGCACTCGGACTACGCCAAGGGCTGGACCCGTGCGCACAGCCTCGATCCGGTAACCGCGTCCCAGACGGCCGATTTTCTCATCTACTCCTCGATTACCACGGTCGCCCGCCGGCCCGGAGGCGTGGCCTCCTGGACGCAGAACTGGCCGTACGAGCCCCTGGTCGGCAATACACCCACCACGAGCACGTTCATCTGGACCTGGGTCAGCATCGGCTTCACGTTCTTCGCTTTCGGCGCGGTGATCTTTCTCTACGAGCGCTACATCCACGGCGCCGATACCGGGATCATGGAGCCCGCGCTGACCTTCCAGCCGCTGACCGCGAGTCAGCGGCGCATCGGCAAGTACTTCCTGCTCGTCGCCGGCGTGTTGCTGCTGCAGGTCCTCGCCGGCACCGTGCTCGCGCATTACTACGCCGACCGAAGCAGCTTCTACGGCGTTGCGCTCGACCGCTTCCTGCCGTTCAACTTCGCGCGCGACGTGCACATCCAGTCGCCCATCGTCTGGATCGGCCTGTCCTGGATCGGGGCCGGACTGTTCCTCGCCCCGACCATCGGGCGGGCCGAGCCGAAGGGCCAGGCATGGCTGGTCGATGCGCTGTTCTGGGTGACGCTCGCCATCGTGGTTGGCGCCCTCGCCGGCAATTACCTCGCCATCATGGGCTACCTGCCTCAGGACTGGTTCTGGTTCGGCGAGCAGGGCCTCTCCTACATCCAGCTCGGAAGGGCCTGGCAGATCGGATTCTTCGCCGGCCTGGTGATCTGGAGCGTGTTGATGTTCCGCGCGCTGTGGCCGAGTCGCGCCGCCGCGCACGAGGCGACACGCGCATTCTGGTCCGGGCGCATCCGCCTCGAGCATCTGCTGTGGGCCTCGACGGCCAACATCGCGCTGCTGTACGTGTTCGGCATGATTCCCCTCACCGGCATCGAGAAGTCCTTCACCATCACCGACTTCTGGCGCTGGTGGGTCGTGCACCTGTGGGTGGAGCAGTCCTTCGAGTTCTTCGCCGCCGCCGTCAGCGCCTACCTGCTCATGGCCACCGGGCTGGTCTCGCGCCGGCTGTCCGAGCGGGCGGTGTACCTCGAGCTCATCCTGATCTTCCTCGGCGGGGTGCTCGGCACCGGTCACCACATGTACTGGGTGGGCGAGCCGGGCCTGTGGGTGTCGGTCGGCTCGATGTTCTCCTTCATCGAGGTGCTGCCGTTGCTGCTGCTGGTCATCGAGGCGATCGGACAGCATCGACTCATCAAGAGCAATGGCGATTTTCCCTACGGACTCGCCTACCTCTACGTCCTCGGCGCTGCGTTCTGGAACTTCGTCGGCGCCGGGGTATTCGGCGGCGGCACGCTCAACGCCCCGCTCGTCAATTACTACGAGCATGGGACCTTCCTGACGCTCAATCACGCCCATACCGCGCTGTTCGGCGCCTTCGGCCTGCTCGGCATCGGGCTGGTCTACTTCTGTCTGCGCTATGCCGCCGGCGATCGACACCCGTTCAGCGAGACCGCCGGCCGCTGGGCGTTCTGGCTGTACAACGCCGGACTCGTGCTGTGGATCGTGTTCAATTTCTTTCCCATCGGCTGGCCGCAGCTCGCCGCGGTCTATGAGCACGGCTATGCGTACGCGCGCAGTCAGGCCTTCTATGACACGACGACCTTCTGGCAGTGGATGCGCATGCCCGGGGACATCGTGTTCGCTGCCGGCGCACTGTTGATGGCCTGGGACTTTCTTCGGAAACTGCGGCTGCTGGGGTCGCGCGCCGCCGCGTTCGGCGGCACGGGTTCCCTCGCACCGCCACCGCAGCGGGAGGCTCGCTGAGCATGCGCCGCACCGCAACGATCGATGGCGCGGGCGCGCCCGGGGCCTCCACTGCGCCGGCACCCTCACCGCTGCTGTCCTACGGGTTCCGGCCTTTCTTTCTCGCCGCCGCGCTGTGGGCCGCCCTTGCCCTCGCGCTGTGGATGGCGATGCTGGCACTCGGACTAACGCTGCCGAGCCGGCTCGATCCGCTCGAGTGGCACATCCACGAGATGCTGTTCGGATTCGTGCCGGCCGCGGTCGCGGGTTTCCTGCTCACCGCCATGGCGAACTGGACGGGCCGCGCACCGGTGAGCGGCGCGCGGCTCGGGTTGCTGCTCGGCCTGTGGATCGCCGCGCGGCTCGCCGCGCTGCTCAGTGCCTTTCTCCCCGTGAGCGTTGCCATCGCGATCGACATGGCCTTCCCGGCGGCGCTGATCGCGACCGTCGCGCACGAGCTGCTCGCGGCGCGCAACCGACGCAATTACCTCATGATTGTGCCGGTCACCGTGCTCGCTCTGGCGCAGCTGCTGATGGATCTCGGCGCCCTGGGCGGGGTCGGCAATCTCGCCGGCTATGGCTGGCGGCTCGGACTTGCCGCCATCATCATCCTGATCTCCGTCGTCGGCGGACGCATCGTACCGAGCTTCACGCGCAACTGGCTGATGCAGCGCGGC
>JAJXWE010000460.1 GCA_021781775.1 Pseudomonadota bacterium
GCGGCAATCATGGTGGTGAGTCCCGGGGGGATCCTCCGGCCGAGCGTCAGGACACCCGGTAATTGGGCGCTTCCTTGGTGATGGTCACATCGTGCACGTGGCTCTCGCGGACTCCCGCGGTGGTGATTCGCACGAAGACCGGCCGGGTACGCATCTGCGAGATGTCTTGACTGCCGGTGTAGCCCATGGCCGCGCGCAGGCCACCGGCCAGCTGCTGCACGATGGCGACCACGCTGCCCTTGTAGGGCACTCGGCCCTCCACGCCCTCGGGGACCAGCTTCTCGAGCTCCGTCGACGCGTCCTGGAAGTATCGGTCGGCTGAGCCGTGGCGCTCCGCCATCGCACCGAGCGATCCCATGCCGCGGTAGGACTTGTACGAGGCGCCTTGATAGAGCTCGACCTCGCCGGGGGACTCCTCGGTGCCGGCGAAGAGGCTGCCAATCATCACGGTGTGCGCGCCGGCGACGATGGCCTTGGCGACGTCGCCGGAGAAGCGGATGCCGCCGTCGGAGATCAGCGGCACGTCGCTGTCGCGCAGCGCTTCGGCCACGTTGGCCACGGCAGAGATCTGCGGCACGCCGACGCCGGCCACGATGCGCGTGGTGCAGATCGAGCCGGGCCCGATGCCAACCTTGACGGCGTCGGCGCCGGCATCGACCAGCGCTCGGGCCGCCTCGGCGGTCGCGATGTTGCCGGCGATCACCTGTTGGTCTGACCAGCGCTGTTTGATGCGGCCCACCATGTCGATGACGCCGCGCGAATGGCCGTGTGCGGTGTCGACGACGACCACATCGACGCCTGCTTCGCGCAGCGCTGCCACGCGGTCCATGGTGTCGGCGGTGGTGCCGACGGCAGCACCGACGCGCAGCCGTCCGCCCTCATCCTTGCAGGCACGCGGGAATTCCTTCGCCTTCTGGATGTCCTTGACCGTGATCAGCCCCGCGAGCTCCTGGTTCCCGTTGACCACCAGCACCTTCTCGATGCGGTGCTTGTGCAGCAGCGCCAGGACCTCTTCCTTCGGCGCCGTCTCACGCACGGTGATCAGGCGCTCCTTCGGGGTCATGACCGCCGAGACCGGCGCGTCGAGGTTCTGCTCGAAGCGCAAGTCACGGTGCGTGACGATCCCGACGACCTTCTTGCCGAGCACGACCGGAACGCCGGAGATGCCCCGCGCGTGCGTCAGGTCGAGCACTTCGCGGATGGTCATGGTGGGCGGGACGGTGATGGGGTCCTTGATCAGGCCGCTTTCGAATTTCTTCACCCGGCCGACTTCCCGCGCCTGCGCCTCGATGCTCATGTTCTTGTGGACGATCCCGATACCGCCCTCCTGGGCGAGGGTGATCGCCAGGCGCGCCTCGGTGACCGTGTCCATGGCTGCGGACAGCAGCGGCAGATTGAGACGAATGCGCCGCGTCAGCTGGGTGGACAGGTCCACCTCGCGCGGCAGCACTTCGGAATAGGCGGGGACGAGCAGGACGTCGTCGAACGTCAGGGCTTGTTCGAGAATTCGCATAGCTAATTTTACGCATCGGCCGCCCGTCGGTAAACCTCGGTGGTATGGTGCGCGCATGTCCAGTCCGGATCTCAGCGGCCTCGAGGCCGCCGGCGTGCAGCGCACCGTCTTCACGGTCGCGCGACTCAATAAGGAGGTGCGCACGCTGCTCGAGCGCGGCCTTGGGGTGGTGTGGGTCGAGGGGGAGCTGTCGAACCTGTCCCAGCCCGCCTCGGGGCACTGGTATTTCTCGCTCAAGGACCGCGAGGCACAGGTGCGCTGCGCCATGTTCCGCATGCGCAACGCGGCAATCGGCTTCACCCCGAAAGCCGGCCAGCAGGTGCTCGCGCGCGGCCGGGTAAGCCTGTACGAGCCGCGGGGGGACTACCAACTCATCGTCGAGCACCTCGAGGAGGCTGGCGTCGGGGCGCTGCAGCGGGAATTCGAGCGCCTCAAGGCGAAGCTCGCGGCAGAGGGGCTGTTCGCGCGCGAGGTCAAGCGCCCGCTACCCCGCTTCCCACGCCGCATTGCGGTGGTGACCTCACCCACCGGAGCGGCAATCCGCGACGTGCTGCAGATTCTGGCCCGCCGCTTTCCCCCGGCGGCGGTGCGCCTCTACCCGGTGCCCGTGCAGGGGGCGGCTGCCACCCCTGCCATCGTCGAGGCGCTTGCCCTGGCGAGCGAGTGTGCCGACTGCGACGTGCTGATCCTGGCGCGCGGCGGCGGATCGCTCGAGGATCTGTGGGCCTTCAACGACGAGCGGGTTGCCCGGGCAATTCGTGCCTGCGGCCTCCCCGTGGTGAGCGGCGTCGGCCACGAGATCGACTTCACCATCGCGGACTTCGCGGCCGATGCGCGCGCACCGACCCCCTCTGGCGCGGCCGAGATGGTCGTGCCGGACCGCCGCGAGCTGCTGGACGCGCTTGCCCGCACGGCCACCCGCATCGGCGCGACGGTCCGGCGCGATCTGCGTGCGGCTGCGGCGCGCTTCGAGGGGGCAGGCGCGCGGCTGAGGCTCGCCCACCCGGGGCTGCGCCTGGCGCACCAGGCGCAGCGGCTGGACGATCTGGAGCAGCGGCTCGCGCTTGCCGTGCGCGGCCGGCTGCAGACCGCGGGGCATCGGCTGGCGGCCACCGAGACTCGCCTCGTACCGCATTCCCCGCAGCGCCTCACTGCGGAGCTGCGCGGGCGGATCCAGGCGCTGCAGGCCCGCCTGGACCGGCGCATGAGC
>JAJXWE010000461.1 GCA_021781775.1 Pseudomonadota bacterium
AAGGAGACGCGCACCGCGCCGGTCGCGACCTCGGGCAGACGCGCTACGATCGCCTGGCCCAGGCCCTCGGATGCTATGGCGAACTCGTGGAGCGTCCCGAGGACATCCATCCGGCATTGGAACGCGCACGACACGCAATCGGCGAGGGCCGAACGGCGGTGCTGAACGTCGTGACGGACTCCAGGGCCCGCGCGGAGACTGGCGCCTATGCCCGTTACCGGACATGAGCCACGAGCCCCCACCGAGATAACGGGGAAACGGGAGAGAGTCGTGAATGAGATTCTCGATAGGATGGTCGATCTGTGCGCGCGGAACGCGCCTTTTGCGCTGGCGACGGTGATCGAAATCGAAGGCTCGGTTTCGGCGAAAACCGGCGCTAAGGCGCTGATCGGTGGGGATGGCCGGATGCTCGCCGGGTGGGTGGGCGGCGGCTGCGCTGAATCGACGGTGTGCTCGACGGCGCTCGACTGTCTACGCAGCGGCGAGGGGCAGGTGATCGCGCTCGACATGAACGATGAAGTGCTGGGGACCGGGATGCCGTGTGGCGGCAGCATGCGGGTCTATGTCGAGCCGGTCCTGCCGCGGCCGACTCTCTGGATTCTCGGCCACGGGCGAGTCGCCGAGTGCCTGTGCGCGATCGGTGCGATGATGGAGTTTGAGGTCGTCGTGGACGACCAGATGATCGATCGCGCGCATTACCCCAGCGCCTCCCGGTTGGTGACGGAGGACATGGACTATGGCGATCTGCAGCCGGCAGCCGATGATTATGTGGTGATCGCCACCCAGCATAAAGGCGACCATCAGTCCATGCAGCGTGCCCTGCGCTCGGCCGTGCGCTACGTGGCGTTGATTGCCAGCCGGAAGCGTTCTCGGCTGGTGCTCGATTATCTGCGCGCGGAAGGATTTGGCGAAGATGACATGGCTCGGGTGCACGCCCCCGCCGGGCTCGACCTTGGCCCGCGCACCCCGGAGGAGATTGCCTTGTCGGTCCTGAGCGAGATCGTGATGTTGCGCCGCGGTGGCAGCGGAGCGCCGGCACGGGATCGGCTGCATGCCGAACCGGGCCGGTGCCCCGCCGGACTGTCCGCGCCGGCGCGTCAGGCCGCCTTGACGAAATCGTAACGGCCGATGCCCTGCACCAGCAGATAGCGGCCGACGCCGTCGGCGGCGTTCCCGGCCCGGTGCACAACCTGTGGTGGTATCGTCAGGGTCTGACCCGGACGCAGCCGCTCGGTCCGCGGCGGATCACGGAGTTCGACCTCTATCTGGCCTTCGAGGCAATAGAACCGGTCGGTAACCTCGGAATGATGATGCCAGGGGTGGCGATCTCCGGGCTGCAGCACGTACTCCACCACTCGAATCTCCGGGGTCTGCAGCACGATCCGGATCTTTTCGACCACCGCCGCGGGTTCCTGACGAGTCTGGTTCATTGTCCGTCCTCCTTCTGGCTGTTGTTGGAAAGTCCCTGGAGCGCGCGGGCCATCCCGCTCACCCCGTCCGGGTGTGACGCCCGGCACCGGCGCCGGCGATGCGGCCGAAGACCGAACCGGCCATCAGCCCGGCGCCGCCGAGGTAGTTCTGGTAAAACAAGCCGCCAACCAGCTCGCCCGCGGCATAGAGCCCCGGAATCGCCCGATCGGCCTCGTCCAGTACGGCGCCGGTTTCGTCAATCCGCAGCCCGCCGAAAGTGAAGGTAATGCCGCAGGTGACGACGAACCCGGTGAAGGGCGGCGTGTCGATCGGTAGCGCCCAGTTCGACTTCGGTGGCACGATCCCCTCGGTGCGTATCCCGTCCAGCGCCGATGGATCGAAGGCGCCGGGGCGGCAGGCGGCGTTGAACCGGCCCACGGTGCGGCTCAATCCGTTCGGGTCGATGTCAAGCTGGCGCGCTAATTCCTCGATCGTGCTCGCTTCGGCCCTGGTCACCTGGCGGATCCGATACTCGTCGCGCAGCAGGCCGATCGTCTTGCGGTCGAAAATCTGGACCGCCGTTCGCTGCGGTTGCTGCATCACCGCGCGTCCGTATTTTGCGTATGTGTAGTTGCGATAGTCAGCCCCCTCATCGAGGAAGCGTTCGCCAGCGTGGTTTACAAGGATGCCTAGCGGGTACTGGTGTTTCTGAAAATTGTCGAGCACGACCCGGTCACCGAATGGTGGGGCGCTGATGTCCCACTGCACAGCGTGGCAACTGGACCAGCCGCCGAATGCCTGCGCGCCAATCCCGAGCGCGGCCCGGATCCCCTCGCCGGTGTTGTGGCGGGTGCCGCGCACGCGGCAGAGCTCCCAGCCCGGGCCGAGGTAGCGGGCCCGCATCTCGGGGTTTGCCTCGAATCCCCCGCAGGCGAGGACGACGGACGCCGCCGGGATATCGTCAT
This sequence comes from Pseudomonadota bacterium, assembly GCA_021781775.1. Lineage (GTDB taxonomy): Bacteria > Pseudomonadota > Gammaproteobacteria > Steroidobacterales > Steroidobacteraceae > 13-2-20CM-66-19. The sequence goes on from JAJXWE010000461.1 coordinate 2,376, forward strand.
AGCCCTCGGGCCCGAATACTGTGACGCCGGTGACCGCGCCAGCACGGTCCTGCAACAGCCGGCGCAGCCCGGTCCCATAGCGGATGATAATTCCAGCGCGTTCCGCGGCCTTAACCAGGAAATCCACCAGGCCCCAGCCGCCGCCCACGGCCTCCACCGCGAGCCCGCCGTAGAACCGGTGCACGCCGTTCACCGCGAAGGACTGCCGGCCCAGCATCGGGATGAACCGCACGCCCTTGCCGCGCATCCACACCATGGTCTCGCGCGACCGTCCAATCAGCAAGTCGGCCAGTTCGGGTTGCGCAAGACCTTCGGTGACTCGTAGCAGGGCCTGCATGTAGGCGTCC
>JAJXWE010000462.1 GCA_021781775.1 Pseudomonadota bacterium
CGGCCTATGTCATCATGCATCACGTCATGGGTGAGCACGCCGGCGCCGGGGGATGGGGATTCGTGCGCGGCGGCATGGGCGCGATCAGCACCGCCATTGCCCGGTCCGGCATGGAAAAAGGCGTGACCATTCAGACGCAGGCCGAGGTTTCGGGCATCGACACGACCAACGGCCGCGTGACCGGCGTCACGCTCGCCGACGGCTCGCGACACTATGCAAAGACCGTCGTCAGCAACGTGTCGGCGAAGATCACGTTTCTGAAGCTTCTCGATCGGAACGAGCTGCCGGCGGAATTCGTCCGGGACATCGAGACCTACCGCACGCTCTCGAGCGCGTTCAAGATCAATATCGCCTGCGAACGACTGCCCCAATACAAATCGTTCGACGCACAGAAGTGCGGAATTCCGTACCCCACTTATGCGCACCTCGGCCCGACCATCGAGTACCTCGAGCGCGCCTACGACGACGCGAAATTCGGCGACATCTCCCGCAGACCGTTCGTCACGCCGGTCACACCGACGTTTGTCGACGATACGCTGGCGCCACCGGGCAAGCACGTCGTCAACCTGTTTGGCGGTCACGCCCCGTATCACCTTCGCGATGGGGATTGGACCACGCGCAAGGACGAACTGGTGCGCAACGTGCTCGGCGTCCTCGATGAGGCCGCGCCCGGATTCTCTGCGGGCATCATCGGCATGCAGGTCCTGACGCCCCCGGACATCGAGGCCGCCATCGGTACGCCCCACGGACATATCTTTCACGGCGAGCTGCAGCTCGATCAACTCTTCTGGGCACGTCCCGCGCCTCATTGGGCCGATTATCGCTCACCCATCCGTGGGCTCTATCAATGCGGCTCCTCGGCGCATCCCGGCGGCGGCGTGGGAGCGGTCGTCGGGCGCAACGCCGCCCGCGAGATCCTGCGCGATCGACGCAGATGATTGCTGCGCATCGCTTGCACTGGACGCCGCGCAACCCGAGGCTGTCACGCTGCGAGGAACTCGCATGACTCCGGTCGGAATCCGGCTGCCTGCAATCATCGCGCTGCGGCCGACTCCTCTGCAAGCCCTCGCTCGAACGGATTCCCACCGGCGTGGTCCACGAGGTCGGCGCGGAGTCGACCCTCAGGAGAGTGTCGTTGCGCGTGCACCGCTCGCCGACGGCGTTCGCAGAGCATGCCGCATTGGCAACGCTGCCTCGGGCACCCATGCCATTGCGGCTATTCGCTGCCGGCTCCCGCTGCCTCATCGACGAGGGGGCGACGCAGCATGAGGCGGCAGATCGACAGCGTTTGAGACCTCCGCAGCGGCTTTGGTGCGCAACCAGCAAATGTCAGATCAGCATTCGGAGACGCACATGAACTCGAATCCACCTGCCGCAGGCCAGACCGGCCTGAACCGCACCCTCTCCCATCGGCATGTCACGATGATCACCATTGGCGGGATCATTGGCGCGGGACTATTCGTCGGCAGCAGCGTCGCCATCGCCGCATCGGGCCCCGCGTCAGTATTGAGCTACATCGGCTCCGGCTTGATATTTGTGCTCCTGATGCAGATGCTCGCCGAGATGGCCATGGCGTTGCCCGAAGTGCGCTCATTCAGTGAGTTCACCCGGGCTGCGCTGGGTAACGGCGCCGGTTTTGTCACCGGATGGCTATACTGGTATTTTTGGGTGGTCGTCATTCCGGTTGAGGCCATCGCCGGAGCGGTGCTCCTACAGAGTTGGCTGCCCTGGCCCGCCTGGATCCTGGGACTGATGCTCATGACCACCATGACCGCGGTCAACCTCATGTCGGCGCGCTCGTACGGTGAGTTCGAGTTCTGGTTCGCTTCGATCAAGGTCGCGGCCATCATCGTGTTCATCGCACTGGCGGCCGCCTATGCGCTCGGCTTCTCGCCACCGAATCGCGTACTCACGGATCTGACCGGCCACGGCGGCTTCGCGCCTCACGGCAGTATTCCGGTGCTGGCCGCTCTCGCCACGGTTTTCTTCGCCATGACCGGCGCCGAGATCACCACCGTCGCGGCGGCCGAATCTGCCGAGCCGTCGCGAGCAATCGCCGCCATGACGCGCTCGGTCATGTTTCGCATTCTGATCTTCTACGTCGTCTCAATTTTTCTCATCGTAACCGTCATTCCGTGGCCGCTCGTCACACCCGGACATTCCCCTTTCACGCTCGCGCTATCGGCCACCGGGCACCCCTGGATCGCGCGCTCCATGAACGTGGTCATACTGACCGCGGTGCTCTCATGTCTCAACTCCGCCTTTTACGTCTGCTCCCGGGTCCTATTTGTGCTGGCCAGTAACGGCGATGCGCCGCAGTGGCTGGTTAAAGTCAATGCGCGACGCGTGCCGGCACGCTCGGTGGCCGTGGGAGCCGTCGCCGGTGTCATCGGTATCTTGATGAATTCCGCTGCGCCGAAGAGCGTGTTCGCGTTCCTGGTGAATGCCGGCGGAGCGCTGATCGTCTTCATCTATCTGCTGACGGCGGCCTCGCAGATCCGTTTGCGGTTCAAGCGCCAGCGCGCAGGGCATCCCGAGCCGGCCATCCGCATGTGGGCCTTCCCGTGGCTGAGTTACGCGACATGTGCCGGGCTGCTGGCGGTTCTCGCCGCCATGGCATTGACGCCGGACATGGCGAGCCAGCTCTATGCCAGCCTCGTGGCGCTGGCGATTGCCGTCGGGACCTACCTGCTGCTGCGTAGGCAGCGGCTAACCGGCGTGC
>JAJXWE010000463.1 GCA_021781775.1 Pseudomonadota bacterium
AAGCAATGCCCGGCCGATGCGCCCGGGCCGCCGCCCAGCCCAGTATGCACAGCAGCCGAACACGAGCAGCACCGCAAGAGCCGTCGCGCCGAGGCCGCTCGCCAGCGTGAGCCCGATCGCCGTGCCTATCCCCGGCTGGCGGAACAGAACCCTCCAGGGCGCAAGCGTCACCGCGCGCCCGCCGATCGCCGGCAGGTAACCGAAGGCCGGCAGCACGGTGCCGAGCAGCCCGGCTGCGATCGGCGCGAGAAACAGCGCGAGCGTCACGCGTGGCGCCTGCCGGAGCCAGACGGGCGCTGCGAGCGGCGCCGGCGCGCTCGCAGGAGCTCGTTGCAACGTCGTGCCGGGCATCACGGGGTGTAACGCCGCTGCCAGGCGTGAACCAAGCGCACTGCCCAGGATGGCTGGGGCTCCGGCAGCGAGCGCTGCAGCACACCCGGCGCCGCTCCCCAGGGAGCCTGAGCGGCGGGTGCGAATTCCGCCCGCTGCGCCGGCGTGAGTCGATTTAGGTCCAGCACCGTCGGACCGCCGAGGCTGCGCAGGCTGCCCGCATGCGCCTGGGCCAGCGGCGAGAGGAGGAAATTCGCCACGACCATCGCGCCGGCCTTGTGCGGCGAGTTGTAGGGAATCGCGACGAAGCTCGTGTTGCCGAGCGTGCCACCGTCGAGCACGACGGTGCGGACCGATTTCGGCAGCAGCCCCGCGGCCACGTCGGTGGCGGCCTCGGCGGAATTGAACGAGGGCATCAGATCGATCTCCCCGTCCTCGAGCAGCTGCCGCTCGGCCGGTCCGCTTGCGGGAAATTCACGGCCGTGCCGCCACAGGTACGGGCGCAGCCGATCGTACCAGGCCCACAGCGGCGCGGTGACGCGCGCGAAGTTCACTTCGCGCACCGGGCGCCGCAGTACCGCGGGGTCGGAACTCAGCGCGTACAGCGCCTGCTCGAGAAAGGCGACACCGAGGAAGTTCTGCACCTGCGGAAAGGTGAAGCGCCCCGGGTGGGCTCTCGCCCAGGCCGGAAAGGCCTGAATACTGCGCGGCGGATGGCGGATATACGCCGAGTCATAGATGAACACCAGCTGCGCCTTGCGCCACGGCGACTCGTAGCCGTCGACCGGCACCGTGAAGTCGGTGAGATTCGCCGCGTCGTGCCGGTTCACCAGCGCAGCGTTCGGCAGCGCTGCGGCAAACGGCCCATAGAGCAGTCCCCGGCGCCGCAGCGCGTAGAAGTTCGGCCCGTTGATCCAGATCAGATCGACGGTGCCGTCGGTGTTCTCGCCGGCCGCCTTCTCAGCGATCACCTGGGTCACTGCCGTGGAGGTGTCTGCGAGCGGCACCTGGCGCAGCGTCACGGCGCAGCAGGCGGCGACTTCGCGGCCGACCCAGGCGATGTACGCATTCACCCTGGGATCGCCCGCCCAGGCATCGAAATACACTGTCTGGCCGCGCGCCGCCTTGAGCACCGCCTGCCACGGTGGCGTCGCAGCGGACGCGGCCGCGCCGAGTGCAAGCGCGCCGGCAAGCGCCAGGGCGCATCGCAGCGCGCGCCGAGTCATGTCCGCCCGCTCCGTTGCGCGGCACGTCGCTGGCGCGCCGCCTCAATAACCGGGCCGAGCACCGACTCGTGGAAGCGGTCGCAGCCGATGCACAGGTTGGCATACGGCTCTCCTGCGGGAGTGACCGTACGCGATGCGTCGATGAATCGCTGCTCGCTCCAGCCGTGGGCGAGCCCCATGCGCTCAGGCTGTCCGCGCGAGATGGCCTGGAACGCCGGCTCCCCGGCGAGGGACTCGAGAATGCCGATCAGATCCTCCTCGAGCAGATTGCCGATCGGCATGCGCGTCTTGATGCAGCACGGAAACACGTTGCCGGCCGGATCCACCGAAACCTCCGAGCCGCTGAAGCGGTGCTCGAGGAAGTTCAGTCCGCCGGACCAGCGGTTGCAGAAGTTATCCGTGAGCGTCGCTGTCGAGAGGCCATTCTGCCAGGCCCGGCCGCGCGGCCAGAGCCGACCAATCCAAGCGTCGGGCGTCGCGCCGAAGAAGCTGTAGTACGGTCCGTCATCGTCGCGCCGGGGCAGCGCATCGGCCACGGGCGCGCCGGCAGCCCGCATGCCGTGCGACTCGAACAGTCGCGTCAGCCGCTGCACGAAGGTGCGTTGACGCTCGAGCGTGTGCATGCCGCTGTGGAACGCATCGACGCCCGAGACCGAGATCGTCCACACTCCGTGCGTCAGCAGCTCCGCGACGATCCGGGCGTTCAGCAGATCACCGGTCGTCTGCACGATCAGGTTGACCCCGCCCTCGTTCACATAGCGCGCCCGAAGGCGCTCGAGGGTCGGATACAGCACCCGGGTCCGCACCGGATCGAGCAGCACCTCGCCCCCACTGAGGATGATGCGTCCGCGCCGCTCGGTCAGCGCTCCGGCAGCGGACGGCTGCTCCCGGTCGAGGTAGGTCATGCGCGCGGGCAGGTGATCGATGATGCGCGGCGCATTGCGCTGCGCTTCGGCGACGACGGCCTCCAGAGCCCCGCGCACGTACGGGCGGAAGCGCGGCTCGTAACAGTGGCGGCACTTGCGGTGACACGCCCAGGACAGCACGTAGTAAAGCGATTCCACGGACTTGCGAGAGCTCCCGCTCGATCGGATGCCGGCTGCGCATTGAGCGCCAAAAACACCCGGACCGGCAAGTCCCCGCCGCGAGTGCCACGGTAGC
>JAJXWE010000464.1 GCA_021781775.1 Pseudomonadota bacterium
GATGCCCGCCGTAATACCAACCGCCCTAAATTTTGACCGTTGCCCAGCATCTGTGGGTGATTGACCTGACGCGGGGTGTGTCGTCGATGAGCGTGTTCCAGGCGTCTTTGCAGGCGGCAAGGATGGCATCGTAGCTGTCCCACACGCGGTGGCTGAGCTTGTTGCCGCGCAGGTATTCCCAGACGTTCTCGATCGGGTTCAACTCAGGGGCATAGCTGGGCAACTTGAGCAGGCTGATGTTGGCGGGGATCGGCATGCGCCCGCCCGACTGGTGCCAGCCTGCGCCATCGCAGACCAGAATGGCATGCGCACCGGGCGCGACCTGTTGGCTGATCTCGCGCAGGTGCTCCGCCATCGCCTCGCTGTTGACGGCGGGCATGATGATGGCGGCGCCCACCGCTCGGTCCGGGCAGATGGCACCGAACAGCCAGGCGGAGTCATGACGATTGTCGCGCACCGCCGCAGGACGGGAGCCGCGTGGCGCCCAGACGTAGGTCAGCGTGCCCTGCTGTCCCACTCTTGCTTCGTCCTTACATGAGGGTTCGGCTGTCAATCGGTTTCCGTGATGGTGCCCCCTATCTCGTTCATCGTGTTCGAGAGGCGCTTGGGTCCGGGGTTGTTCTGCATCGCAGCGACTGCTGCGTCACCTTACATGCGGTCGGATCGCCAGGGCGGCCCGCACCCTAATGCCTCTTGCACGAGGCCCTGCCCCGGCGAGACGCGACCCACCTGAAACGCGGCAGCACGACGCTGCCAAAGACGAAGACGGTCGCGCTCCCCGTATCGCCGCCGACGGCTACCGCGCCTGCGGCAATCTCGTCAGGCTACGCCGTCGCCGTGGTCTGCGCCCTGATCACCATCCCATCGGGCACCACTCCCGTCTCCAGATAGCGCCACAAGGCGATCAGCAGCTTTCTCGCCATCGCCACGATCGCGATCCGCCGCGTGCGTCCCTGCAGCGTGCCTACGCGCTCGCGAAACCACGTGGCCAGCGCGCTGGCGGGCTGATAGCGCAACCACAGCCAAGCGAGCTGAATCATGGTCGTGCGTGCCCGAGGGTTGCCCGCCCGGCTGATGCTTCGGTCGCGGTCCATGCCTCCGCTCTGGTAGGGCATGGGGCTGATCCCGACATAGCTGGCGAGCTGACGGCGGTTGTCGAAGGAGCGATAGAATACCTCACGTGCGAGCACGGCGGCGAAGTTTTCGCCGATGCCGCAGATGCGTTGCAGCGCGGTGATCTTGCCGACCACCCTGTCGGCCGCATCCGCTTCTTCCATGGCCTTGGCTCGGTCGGCTTCCAGTTCACGGATAAGCTCCAGCACCAAGACAAGCCGTCGGCGGAGGCGATCGAGCTCGGTGCGCAACAACGGCGGAAGAGCGCGTCCGTCACCTGTTCGCAGCGCGGCGATGTCGCGCTCCCAAGACCGTAGCGACGGCCTTCCCCGGATGCCCTGCGTGAACAGCAGCGCCTGAATCCTGTTCTCGATGCGCAGCTTATCCTGCACGAGGTGTTCGCGCTCACGGTGCGGGCGCTTGGCATCCTCCTCGTCCGGCGTAGGCACGTGCACCATGCTGCACACTTGCCGGTCACCGCTCAACCAGGCGGCGAGCACGCGCAGCATGCCCTCGGCGTCGAGCCGGTCCGTCTTCGCCCGCCGTGCGCGGCGGTTCACCAAGATGCTGGTCGGCTCGAGCACGTAAGTAGAGATGCCGTGCGCCGTCAAAAATCGATGCAGCCAGAACCCATCCCGACCTGCCTCGAAGCAGCATGCCACGTCCGCGGCGCCGCTCAGCTTGGAGGAAGCAGCCGAGCGCATTTCCGCTATCAGTGCCAGCAGCGCCGCCGTATCACCCCAGACGACGCGGTGCAGCCGCGCCTTTTCGGTGCCGGGCAGACGTGCGGCGACGAGCCAGGACGAGACGCTGAGTTCGATGGCAACATAGACGATATTCTCGGAGGGCATGGCGGCAGGCTCCCGATCTGGTTGCGGACGCCAGCCAGTGTGGCCGATCAGCCCAGGGGCGTCCTTCCTCATAGCATCTGGAACCAGATCTCGACCGGCTTGCCGTGGGCAGTCTCCGGCAAGACCGCTGTCACCAACTCGGCGAAGTTTTTTTGAACGTCTCCTGGGCCGCGGCATCCTTCTTCGGGTGATACGGACGCGGCTGCAGGCGCACCAGGTCCAGCCGTCGCAGCAGCTTGCCGACCGTGCGTTCATGCACCTTGACATCGAAGCGGCGGGCGATCTGCTCGCGCAGGTCGCTGCCGCGCCAGCGCACCACGCCATCGCGCTCGGGCACCGGACCCGCCAGCACCAGGTCCTTCAGTTCCTGCATCTGCGCCGTGCTCAACGACCCCGGGCGCCCTCTGCGGGGGTGGTCCACCAGTCCGGCCATCCCGGCCGCATTGTAGCGATGCACCCAGTCGCGCAGGGTCTGCCGATCCATCCCACCGGCGGCGGCGGCCTCGGCCCGCGTAGCCCCCTCCATGACGAGCGCAATGGCCAGCAGCCGACACGACAGCCGACCGTCGCGCGTGCGCGAGGCCGCGTGACGCAGGTCCGCGGCACTCGCATCGGTTCGGACAATCTCCACCGGCTTGCCCATCGCGCTCTCCGTCACTGCACAGGCAAGCGAATCAGAAAGCAGCCGATTCGGGAATCCCCGCCAAGCGGGAGAGTCAGGCTCTCAGGCGGTTGGTATGACACAAGTTC
>JAJXWE010000465.1 GCA_021781775.1 Pseudomonadota bacterium
TCTGATCGGGATGAACGAGAATCACGATTTCATAATGCCTCATGAGTCCTCCTTACGGATATGAAGCCGCCCTTCGCGAGGCCTGCACGGGTGCGGCAAGGAGAGTTCCCGCGCCCCCGGCACGGTAGTACCGCCCGGGAGAGGGGGCGGGGAGAATACTGGAACGCCCCCTGAACTGCAATGCGCCGGGGAACGCCTCAGCCACCCCGCTGGCGCCGCGCCTCGTAGAGCAGCATGCCGGCGGCCACCGAGACATTCAGGCTCTCGACCGCTCCCAGGCTCGGCAGGCGAACCAGCCGGTCGCAGTGCTGGCGGGTCAGCTGGCGCAGGCCGCTGCCCTCGGCCCCCAGTACCAGCACCACCCCGCCGGTGAGATCGGTCGCGGCGGCCGGTTGCTCGGCGCCAGCGTCCGCACCGATCACCCACAGCCCCGCCTCCTTCAGCAGCCCCAGGCTGCGCGAAAGATTGGTCACCACCACCACCGGGGTGCTCTCGGCGGCGCCCGCGGCGACCTTGCGCACCACCGGCGTGACGTGCACGGCGCGGTCGCGCGGCACGATGACCGCGAGCGCCCCGCAGGCATCGGCCGTGCGCAGGCACGCGCCGAGGTTGTGCGGGTCCTGCACCCCGTCGAGGGCGAGCAGCAGCGGCGCGCGGGCCTGCTCGAGCGCCGTAAGCAGGTCCGCCTCGCTCCAGGGCGGCAGCGGATCGATCTCGGCCAGCACGCCTTGGTGCGCCACGTCCCCGAGCCGCGCTCGCAGCGCCTGTGCCTCGATGCGCCGCACCGGCCGGCCGGCCGCGTGCGCCAGCGCCTCGACCTGGCGCATGCGCGGATCGTCGCGGTGCGCGGCGAGGTGCACGGCGCGGATCCGCTCGGGGTGGCGCTCGAGCATGGCGCGCACCGCGTGCAGGCCGTAGACGGTCGCGTGGGCGGGGCTGCCCGGGGTTCGCTCAGGGCTCTTCGGCAAGTTCCAGGTCCACCAGGCCTTCTATGGGATTGACGGCGGTCACCAGCACGCGCACCTGCGAGCCCGTGGCGAGTCGCCGGCCGCTGCGCCGGCCGCGCCAGGCATGGCCGTGATCCTCCATGAGGTACTCGTCGTCGCGCAGGTTCTCGATGTGCAGCAGCCCGTCGACTCCCACGTCGAGGATCTGCACGAAGCAGCCGAATTCCACCACCGTGGTGATCAGGCCGCGGAACACCTGGCCGATGCGCTCGCGCAGGTAGGTGCACTTCAGGAAGGTCGCCACATAGCGGTCGGCCTCGTCGGCGCGCTTCTCAAGCTTGGAGGTGCTCTCCCCGAGGACAGCGAGCGGCTCGTGCGGGTAACGCACGGCGCCGTCCTCGCTGGCCACTCCGAGCTGCGCCTTGAGCGTGCGGTGCACGACCAGATCCGGATAGCGGCGGATGGGCGAGGTGAAATGCGCGTAATGCGTGAGCGCCAGGCCGAAGTGGCCGATGTTCACCGGCTGGTACACCGCCTGCGGCATCGCCCGCACGATGAGCGATTCGATGAACGGCCGCTCCGGCGCGTGTCCCAGGCGGCGCGCGATGGCCTGCAGGTCGCGCGTGGCGATCCGCTCGGGCAGCCGGGCGTCGATCTGGATCGCCGCGAGCGTGGAGATCAGCCGCTCGAGCTTCTCCGGCTCCGGCTCACCGTGTACGCGGTAGAGGGTCGGGGTGCGCGATTTATCGAGCGCCTGCGCGACCGCCACGTTCGCCAGAACCATGCACTCCTCGATCAGCCGGTGCGCATCGTTGCGCGCGTACAGCTCGACGGCCCGCACCCGCTCGGACGGGTCGATCACCAGCCGCGCCTCCGGGGCGTCGAAATCCAGAGCGCCCCGCCGGGCGCGCGCCTTGTGCAGCGCGCGGTACACGTCGACCAGTACCGCGATCGGCTCGAGCAACGGCCCGAGCGCCGAGCGCGCGGCGGGGCGACCCTCGAACAGCGCCTCGTGCGCCTGGGTATAGGTGAGACGGGCCGCCGAGCGCATCACCGCCGGATAGAACCGGGCGCTCTTGAGCAGCCCGCCGGCGCTCACGATCATGTCGGCCGCGAAGCACAGCCGGTCGACCTGCGGGGCGAGCGAGCACAGGTGATCCGACAGCGCGGTGGGCAACATCGGAATGACGCGTGTCGGGAAGTACACCGAGGTGCCGCGCTCGATGGCTTGCGCATCGAGGGCCGTACCCGGGCGCACGTAGTGACTGACATCGGCGATCGCCACGATCAGCCGGAAGCCGGCGGGGTGGTGCTCGGCGTACACGGCATCATCGAAATCCCGCGCATCCTCCCCGTCGATGGTCACGAGCGGCAGACCGCGCAGGTCCTCGCGGCGCGCCGCCTCGGCCGGGTCGACCCGATCGCCCCAGGCCTGCGCCTCGCGCAGCGCCTCGGGCACAAATTCAGACGGCAGCCCGAAGCGCGCGATCGCGCTCTCGCTCGCCAGCTCCACCGGGCGATCCGGATCGAGCCGCCGCTCGATGCGCGCGTGCGCCGGGTGATCGCCCGAGCCGCGGCGCGTGATGCGCGCGATGACCCAGTCCCCGTGGCGCGCGCCGCCAAGCGCCTCGTGCGCGACCGCGCAGCGCAGCTGCAGCCGGCGATCCGCCCCCGTGACCCAGGCGCTGCGGCCGACGACCTCGACCGTGCCGAGAAAGGCATGCACCGCGTGCTCGATCACCTGCTCGACGGTGCCCAGCCAG
>JAJXWE010000466.1 GCA_021781775.1 Pseudomonadota bacterium
GCTTTAAGCTGCGATCGTGATGCTCAGAAACACGCGCACGCGATGGGGCGCGCTCTCCCAATTGCTTCATTGGCTGATGGCAGCGCTCATCGGCGTGCAAATCGGGCTGGGGCTCACCGGCGCCGACCTGCCGCTCGGGATGAGTAAGCTCGCCACTTTGGCGCGCCACAAATCCCTCGGCCTGACGATCCTGGCGCTGGCCATCATCCGCCTGGCGTGGCGCGCGCTGAACCCCACCCCCGCTCCGCCCGCCGCCCTCAAGGCCTACGAGCGGCGCCTGGCGCGCGCAACGCATGCCGCGCTGTATGTGCTGCTCATCGCTCTGCCGATGACCGGCTGGATCATGTCCTCGGCGCGCGGCTTTCCGGTCAGCTGGTTCAACCTCGCGCAACTGCCCAACCTGGTGACGCCCAGCCCGCCGCTGTATCACGCCATGGTGCTCACCCACGGCGTGCTGGCGAGCGCCCTCGGCCTGATCCTGATCCTGCACGTCGCCGCGGCAATCCGGCACCACTTCGTGCTGAGGGATGAGATTCTGCGACGGATGCTCCCCGCCTCCCGAATCCACCCTGGAGTAATGGATGACCGTCACTGATACTCTGCGACGAACCGCGCTGTGGCTCGTGCTTTGCGCCTGCACCGCGGCATACGCCGGGACGATCGGCCCGACCTACACGCTGGTCGCGGCGCACAGCTCCCTCACCTACACGTTCAAGCAGGCCGGCGCAGCCAATGTGGGACGCTTCAAGACGTTCTCAGTCCGCTTCGATCCCCGCGCCGGGACACTCGCGGTCGTGATCGACATGCGCTCGTTCGATACCGGCGATGGGCAACGCAACGGCCTGTTGGGCGGCCACGACTTCTTCGACGTCGCGCGCTACCCGCAGGCGCGATTCAGGGCCGCCCGGCTGCAGAAGACCACGACCGGGTATCTCGCCACCGGCCCACTCACACTGCGCGGCGTAACCCACACCGTCGAGGTGCCGTTCACGTGGCGGACCGTGCAACGCGGCGGGCGCAACATCGGGACCCTGGACGGCGCCGCTGTGATCCGGCGGCTCGAATTCGGCGTCGGCCAGGGTCAATGGCGCGCCACCGAGTGGCTCGGCAACGCAGTCACCGTACGATTCACGCTGGATATGACGAGCGCGGCGGGCTGAGGAGCCCGAAGTCGCCCGCGGCTGTCGTGTTTGCGGTGACGGTGTCGCGCAACGGCTGTATCCGTTCGCTCATTGCGGAAATCGCGGCGTGAGTGCCGATCACGGACGGGGCCGATGCGCAGGCTCTGGCGAAGTCCGTCGGCCGACGTCACGACTGCACGGCATCGCCCAGCCTCAGGAAGGTCGCCCGCGAAGCTTGGACGTGCATAAATCGTAGATCGCGGCTGTCAACACCCGCACCGTGTGACAGGTGCTGGCCTCGATCCCCTTCAGCGTCGCCGCGCGCAGCGCGACGCGCAAGCGCGCCGCGTGCTCGGATGTCAGTTCCTGCGGCACACTGGCCGTCACGCGCAGCGGCGGAATCTCCTCCACGATCCGCCGCAGCACCTCGTACAGGCAGTTGGCCTTGGCACGCATCAGCGATTCGTCATCGCCGAACAATGCGCCCACGGCCGCCAGATTCTCGGCCCACTCGCGGCGCGCATGCTCCCAGTCGCGATCCGGCCCCGACGTCACCTCGATGATCTCGCCCATGCGCGCCGTCCCCTCGTTCCGTGTCCATTCGCCCGTGCCGACCGGCCGGACGCACCCTTCAGAGCCGTTGCCAGCGTAGCCCCCTGACCGCGCGCGGCACGAGGGGACATTCGCGGTGCGAACGTGCAATTTCTCGGCCGACCCCGGCGGCAATGGCACGGTGCTACCATGACGAGGCGCGCAAGCGTCCGGCGGGACAGTTCTTTCACCCAACACCGGAGAGTCGGCCAATGCTGATCGTCACTACCGAGAATGTACCGGGCTACCGTGTTACCTCAGTCAAGGGTCAGGTGTATGGCCTCGTGGTGCGCAGCCGCGGCCTGGCCGGAAACCTGATGGCCGGCCTGCGCTCGCTGGCCGGCGGGGAGATCTCCGAGTACACGCAGCTGCTCGAGGAGGCGCGCCGGCACGCGGTCGACCGCATGGTCAAGAATGCTGCGCTCATGCAGGCCAATGCCGTGGTCATGATGCGTTTCGACTCCTCGGAAATCGGCCAGACCATGAGCGAAATCGTGGCCTATGGCACGGCCGTCGTCATCGAGCCGGCCGCTTGAGACTGCGCACTGCGATCGTGGCGCTGGCCACGCTCCTCGCCCTGATCGGAGCGGCCACGCTGTGGGCCGGGCGCGCGCAGCCCGGTGTACAGTTGCTCGCCTGCGGCGTACTCGCGCTCCTTGCGACCGTCTTCGAGCAGTGGCGCTATCGCAAGCGGCTGCCGCCTTCTGCCCGCTGGCAGGCGACCGGCGAGCGATTCGAGGATCCCTCCACCGGTGAGCCGATGGAGGTCCTCTACGATCCGCTCACGGGCGAGCGACGCTACGTGCCGCTCGAACAGCACCCGCGTTGAGTCCGCCGGGCCACCGCCTCAGCGCCGCGCTCGAGAGGCGCGCTTTGCCTTCGGCGGCGGCCGTGTGCCTACGCCGCGGCGGGTGCCACCGTACCTGACGGGTTTCTGAGTCCTGCGTGCGGCGCTCGCTCGGACAGCGGCCGATTTCGCCCGCCCCGAACGTTTTCT
>JAJXWE010000467.1 GCA_021781775.1 Pseudomonadota bacterium
ATGAGCACCTGCGCTTTCTCGCCTTCACCCGCGCGGCGCTCCTCGCCTGTGTGCGCCTCGGCTGGGCGCCAAACATCGTGCACTGCAACGACTGGCATACGGCGTTTGCGCCGCTGATGCTGCGGACAGGGTTCGCGTCGGAGCCGATCTTCGCCGAGGCGCACACCGTACTGACCATCCACAACATCGGCTACCAGGGCGTGTTCGGTGCCGCGGACGTGGGGGACCTGGACCTGGCTGACCAGACCCACCTGCTGCACCAGGAAGATCTGCGCGCCGGACACATCAACCCGCTGCGCCACGGCATTCTCTACGCCGAGGCACTCACCACCGTAAGCCCCACCCATGCGCGCGAGATCTGCACGGCTGAATACGGCATGGGGCTCGAGGACTCACTGCGCCTGCGCGAGCGGGACCTCACCGGCATACTCAACGGCGTCGACTACAGCGTCTGGGACCCACGCTGCGATAAGCAACTGCCGCACCATTTCGATGCGGAGCATCTCAACGTCAAGGCGGACCTGAAGCGCACGTTCCTCACCCGCGTGGGGCTGAACGCGCCTCCCGCCGTTCCCTTGGCCGGCATCGTCAGCCGACTCGCCCTGCAGAAGGGCTTTGACCTGATGTTCGATGTACTGCCCTCCCTGCTCGAAGTCCGACCGCTCGCGCTCGTGGTGCTCGGCACCGGAGAAGCGCGTTACGAGCAGTTCTTCGCCGGGCTGGCCGAGCGCTTCCCCGGCCGGGTCGTGTTCCAGCGCGGCTACGACGAGGCGCTCGCACACTGGATCGAGGCGGCCGCCGATCTGTTCCTCATGCCCTCGCGGTACGAGCCCTGCGGCCTGAACCAGATGTACAGCCTGCGCTACGGCACGGTGCCGGTGGTGCGCCGCACCGGGGGACTAGCCGACTCGGTGCAGCATTTCGATCCGGCAACGGGCGTCGGCACCGGCGTCGTGTTCAACGACTTCGATGCGCCCGCCCTCTCGTGGGCGCTCAACACGGCACTCGACTGGTACGAGGAGCCGGCACTGTGGCGGCGCATCGTACACAACGCCATGGACCAGGATTTCTCCTGGACCCGCCAGAGCGAGCACTATCTGTCGATCTACCGGCAACTGGCCGGGACACCTTAGAGGGGGCTGCCCGCGCTGCTCAAAACACTCGATCGTCCGTAGCGCCGCATGCTTCGAGCGTCGCTGGACGGCGACCCGGCAGCGCCTCGGAACGACACGCGCGCGGTCCGCGGGAACCTGCGCCCCGCGGCGCACTCTCATAGAGTATCGGCTCATCGCCCAGTGCCGAGCGGCACGCGACAAAACGGCTCAAGCGGGCACAGGAAGGTCACCCAATTATGGCAGGCATTGGAACTCCCGGCCGGGGCTGCGCTTGGCACCTTGCAGCGCTCTTCGCCGCGCTGTCCGTCGCGGCAACGCCGTGCGCGTTCGCCTCCAACCTTTTCAACGCCTACGTCGGTGCCGCCTACGCTCGCTCGAGCCTGCGGGCCAAGGACAGCGACCCTCTCCCATTCGGCGGAGGCGGCCCGCTAAGCGGCTTCAGCCGGTCCGATTCGGGCTATCAGCTCAGTCTCGGCGTGCGCGGGTTCGATCTGCTCGGCGCGGAGGTGGATTATTTCGACCTTGGCAGCGGCGGCATCTCGAACGCCCATACGCTGGCCGGCAGCGCTGGAGCGGTGACCGGCGCGAGTCTCGGGCAGAAGGGCGAGGCCGCCTTTGCCGTGCTCTACCTGCCCGTGCCCGTCGTCGATCTGTACATAAAGGCCGGCGTGGACCGGATCACCTCGGATCTCAGCGCACATTTCACGCCGCAGGGGCTATGTGTCCTCACTGCCTGCATCCCGGAGTCACTCTCGCTGCACGCCAACACCAGCGGGCTGGCGCTCGGTGCGGGTGTTCAATGGAAAATCGGTGCCTGGGGGATACGGGCCGAGTACGAACGCTTTACTGCTCTCGGAGAGAATCCCGACATGGTGGACATTGGAGTGACCTGGACCATCCTGTGAAGCGGCATAAACCGGAGCGGCTCAGATTGACACTGCGCTCTACGGTCGCGGCACTCGAGGAATTTCCGCGGCGAGCCTCAAGCCCTGATCAGGCAAGGTGACTTTCGACCTCGGCAAGAGAGCCGAGCGCTTCCTTGAGCGGTCCCAGCCAAGGCTCGTAGTTGCGCCACAGTTCCAGACCGTCCCGATTGATCGGGCGGCGCACCTGTTCCGAACTCACCGTACGTACGCTGCGTTTGGTCTTGTGGAACTCCAGGCATGACTGCTCGAAGGGTAACCCGCAGTAATCGAGGATCCGTCGCACGGTTCCCTCCAGATCATTCACCGTATCGGCATGCTGAATACGCAGCACCTTGCCCGGCAGCGCCTGGTCCCAGTGATTCATAAGCCGCACGTAGTAGCGATAATAATGTCCGACATCAGCCAAGTCGTAGCTGAATTCCTGACCGTTGCCAAACAGCTGCTTGAAGTTGCTGAAGCAGCACGCCATCGGCTCCCGGCGAGCATCGATGATCTTGGCGTTCGGCAAGATAAGGTGGATGAATCCGATCTCCTGAAAGTTCGCTGGCATCTTGTCTATAAAGAATGGGGCACCCTCGCGATAGACTCGAGTCTCCTCCAGATAGATCTCACCGAGTCGGCGCAGTTCCTGCGGACTCAGGTCGACCAGGACAGTCGCATAGCGGTC
>JAJXWE010000468.1 GCA_021781775.1 Pseudomonadota bacterium
GTTCTTTTCGGGCGCCATTGGCGAGATGGTCATGGAGGAGCTGCGCCAGCTCGACGAGGTGGCCTACGTGCGCTTCGCCTCGGTGTACCGGCATTTCGAGGACGTCGAGGCATTCCACGAGGAGATCCGCAAGCTGCGCGATACGCGCGCGGAGCGGCCGGCGCGCCCCCGCCGGCGCACCGCTGCGCCGACGCCCGCGCGCGAACAGCTCTCGCTGCTGCCGCCCGAGCCGCCAGCCGACACGGACAAGGGCGGCACCGGCGGCGAGGGCGGATGAGATCCGCACATGTTCAGCGAATTTGACCGCTCGGCCATGTCCCGCGCGCTCGAGCTCGCAGCACGCGGCCTCGAGACCGCCCATCCGAACCCGCGGGTCGGCTGCGTCATTGCGCGCGGCGAGCGCATCGTCGGGGAGGGCTGGCATGAACGGACCGGCGAGCCGCATGCGGAGGTGCATGCGCTGCGCGCAGCGGGCGATGCCGCGGCTGGGGCGACCGCTTACGTCACCCTCGAGCCGTGCAGCCACCACGGGCGCACTCCGCCGTGTGCCGACGCCTTGCTGCGTGCGGGCATTGCACGGGTCGTATTCGCCGTGGACGATCCCAATCCCCGCGTCAACGGCCGCGGCGCGCAGGTGCTGCGCGAGCACGGCCTGCAGGTCGAGTCGGGCCTCCTGGCCGAGGCGGCGGCGGAGCTGAACATCGGGTTCCTGCAGCGCATGCGCACCGGCCGGCCCTGGGTGCGCGTGAAGCTCGCGATGAGTCTCGACGGACGCACCGCGCTGGCCAACGGCGACAGCCACTGGATCACCGCGCCGGCCGCGCGGCAGGATGTGCAGCACTGGCGGGCGCGCAGCGGTGCGGTCCTGACCGGCATCGGTACGGTGCTGGCGGACGATCCGCGCCTGGACTTACGCCTGCAGGAGCCGCCGCAGGAGGCGCGTCCGCCGCTGCTGCGCGTGGTGCTCGACTCCCGGCTGCGCACGCCGCCGCAGGCCCGGCTGTTCTCGGTTCCGGGGGAGGTGCTGCTGGTGGCGGCCGCGCCGCGCGCCGGCGAGCAGACCGAGCACGCGCAGCGCCGCGCCGCGCTCGAGGGGCGCGCGACGCTCGCGACGCTCGAGCCCGACGCGCAGGGCCAAGTACCGCTCGCGGCGCTGCTCGCGCTGCTGGGGCGCCGCGACATCAATGAATTGTGGGTGGAGGCGGGGCCGCGCCTCGCCGGCGCCCTGATCGGCGCGCACCTCGTCGATGAGCTGGTTGTCTACGTCGCCCCCCGGCTGATCGGTCCGCAGGGCCGTCCGCTCGCGGAACTACCCGGATTGGCGCGGTTGCAGGATTCCCCCTGGTTTACTCTCATCGATTCAAGACAGATCGGCGCCGATCTGCGGCTGCGCCTGCGGCCCGCTCGGCGTTGAGTCAGGAGCAGCGCAGCGTGTTCACCGGTATCGTGCAGGATGTGGGTTATGTGAGTGCTTGCGAGCCACGCGGGGGCGATCTGCGCATGGGCTTCAGCTGCGAGCGGCTCGATCCGGCCGCCTGGCAGCTCGGCGACAGCGTCAGCGTGCAGGGCTGCTGTCTGACCGTGGTGGCGGTGCAGGGGCGGGCTTTTGCGGCGGACGTCTCGCGCGAGACGCTGCGGCTGACGACGCTCGGTCAGCTCGCCGTCGGGGCACGGGTCAATCTGGAGCCGGCGCTGCGACTCGGCGATGCGCTCGGCGGACATCTGGTCACGGGGCACGTCGATGGCCTCGGTCGGGTGCTCGCCGTCGAGGCGGATGCGCGCTCGTGTCGCATGGAGTTGGCGCTGGCGGATGAGTCCCTGGCGCGTTTCGTCGCGCGCAAGGGATCGGTCGCCGTCGACGGGGTGAGCCTCACCGTCAATCTCGTGCACGGCGCGCGCTTCAGCGTGAACCTCATCCCGCACACGCGCGAGGTGACGACCCTCGGGGCGCTGCAGCCCGAACAATTCGTCAACATCGAGGTCGACCTGATGGCCCGCTACGCCGAGCGGCTGACGGCCGGCGCACCGGGGGCGCAGTCGTGATGCGCGCCGCGGCCTGTCGCGTCGGTGCCCTCGCGGCAAGTCTCATGCTCTGCGTCGCGCCGGCGAGCGCCGCGGTGCGCATCGGCCGGCCGGCACCGCCGCTGCTCGTGCGCGAGCTGCGCGGCGGTGAGTTCGACCTCGCGCGCGAGCGCGGCCGGGTGGTGTTGGTGAGTTTCTGGGCGACGTGGTGCTCGCCCTGCCATGCCGAGATGCCGGTGCTGCAGGCGTTCTACCGCCGCTACCACCGCCGCGGTGTGGTCCTGATCGCCGTGAGCGTCGATGAGTCGGCGAGCCTGGCGCGGGTGCGCGCAGCGCTGCACGGGTTCACGTATCCGGCCGCCCTGGCCCGCGTGGCGCGACAGGACGGATTTGGCATGCCGCTGGCCGTGCCGATGACCTATGTCATCGATGCCCGGGGTATCGTCCGCGAGCGGCTGCTCGGCGGCCCCTCCGGGGTCAGCCTGCGCCAGCTCCGCCAGGCCGTGTTGCCGCTGCTCCCCGCGCGCCGCTAGCGCCGCGGCCGGGGCGGCCCGCCCCACCCCACGGTATACTATTGGGCCCAACGCCCCAGGTGCGTCCGATGTCGAAAGTCCTTCCCTTGTCCGGCAAGGCCCCGCCCACCGGCGGCAAACTGAACAGCGTCGAGGAGATCCTCGCGGACCTC
>JAJXWE010000469.1 GCA_021781775.1 Pseudomonadota bacterium
GAGCGACTCCACCGCCGCCGCACGGTTCGCTACGCACGCACCGAGCGCACCGAGCTGGGCGCCGAGCTCCACGGCGTGCGCAAAATCACCGGCGTGGAAGACCGACCAGGCCATCTGCAGCGCGTCCGCCAGCTTCTGCGCACCGCCGTACTCACGTAGCCATGCAGTGAACTCCGGCATCCCGTGGGCAACGCGGGCGATCTCGGTGTGTCCCGGCCACGGCTCGCGGTCGGTCAAGTGCAATTTCGCCCAAAGCGCCCTGAGCTTCTCGGGCGTATAGCGATACGCCCCCCGGGTCGGTCTGTCTGTGGACTTGCGAGTCATGATGATTGGTGCGGGAAGTACGCATCCAGATGCCAAGCATGGGTGATTAGAGTAGCGCAGTGGTTGTCAACACCCAGTAGGGCAAATACGCATCTCCACATCTGCGCTGTTGCCCCCCCAGAGGGATACATCATGGCCGCGAAGAGAAAACCCCGTCGACCCGCCCGCTCCAGCCCGAGCGATGCCCATTCCCGTCTGACCGAGACCGTTCATCAGATCTGGCTCGCCGGCCTTGGTGCGGTCTCCAAGGCGCAGCACGGGACGCCCCATCTTCTCGAGGAGTTGATTTCCGAGGGCGAGCGGATCGATGCGCAGGTGCGCGGAGCGGCGAGCGAGACGCTGCACAGCGTGGTCGGCAGCGTGCGGAACAAACTCGATGCCCGCGTGAAGAGCGCTCGAGGCCAAGCCAGCGATGCAGTCGATGGCTTGGAGAAGATGTTCCGCACTCGCGTCCGACGAGCGCTCACCCAGCTCGGGGTGCCGAGCGGACAGGACATCGAGGCGCTCAGCCGGCGCGTGGACACGCTCAACGCGAACATCGGCAAGCTGACTCGCTCGCGCTCGACGCCGCGCCGACGCACCCCGGCCAAGCGCGCGCCGATGTCGCCGCCCGCGCCGTAGCACATGCTGACGCTCGAGCCCGCGCTGCGTCGCCGCTCGAGCGCAGGGAAGATCGGGCTCGCGCTCGCGGGAGGCGGTCCGCTTGGCGCGTTTTACGAGCTCGGCGTACTGCATGCGCTCGAAGAGGTGATCGTCGGCCGCGAACTCACCGACTACGACATGTACGTCGGCGTCAGTTCGGGGTCACTGCTCGCGGCCGGGCTGGCCAACCGCTTCGACAGCACGCGCATCGGAGCGGCGCTCATCCACGGCGAGTCGACGCTGGCGCCGTTCTCGCCCCGGCTGCTATTGCAGCCGGCGATCGGCGAATATGCACGGCGATTTGCCCGTCTGCCCCGCGCGCTGCGCGCCGGCGCGCGGCAGTGGTCCGATGAGGCACTGGGGGGATTGTGGCCGGCCGTGCTCGGCACGCTGAGCAGGATCATGCCGCTCGCGCTGTTCGACAGCAGGCCCATCGAACGCTATCTGCATGAGTTGTTCAGCGCCTCCGGGCATTCGGATGAGTTCCGCTCGCTGCGAACGCAACTGCGAGTGGTGGCTACGGAACTCGATACGGGCCGATCGGTGGTGTTCGGCGACGCCGCCCATCAGAACGTCCGTATCTCGCGGGCCGTGGTCGCGAGCGCCGCACTGCCCGGGCTGTACGCACCGGTGTCGATCGGCGGGCGCGACTACGTCGACGGCGCCCTGGTGCGCACGATGTACGCCTCGCTGGCCCTGGAGGCGGGCTGTGACTTCGTGATCTGCATCAACCCTCTCGTGCCGTTCGACGGCTCGGCCGGGCGGAGACGCCGCGCGTTGAGCGACGAGGGATTCGACACCGTCCTCGGCCAGACTTTCCGCACCCTGATCCATTCGCGCATGCAGCTCGGCTTCGCAAGCTTCCGCAACCGGTTTCCGCATGCCGACACGATTCTGTTCGAGCCGGACCGGCACGACGAGCTGATGTTCTTCAGCAACGTCTTTCGCTACAGCGGCCGCCATCGCCTCGCCGAGCACGCGTACCAGCAGACGCGGCGCGATATCCGGATTCGGGCGAGACCGCTCGCGGCGCTCCTGCAGCGCCACGACCTTGACCTCGACCGCAAGTTGCTGAACGATTCGCGACGGACATTTTCAACGGCCGCACACGAGCGCTCGGCGCATGCGCAGCGAGCGACGCAGCAGCTGACGCAGGCGCTCGGACGACTCGAGGAGTTCCTCGCGCGTACCGAGGCCGGCTGAGGCGGCCATGGCGGCCGTATTCTGGCAGGCCGTTCTCTTCGCCGAAGCGCTCCTGGCCGCGGCGATCGCCGGACCGCTAGCGCGATTGTTCGGCGGCAGC
Organism: Pseudomonadota bacterium; assembly: GCA_021781775.1. Classification (GTDB taxonomy): domain Bacteria; phylum Pseudomonadota; class Gammaproteobacteria; order Steroidobacterales; family Steroidobacteraceae; genus 13-2-20CM-66-19. The sequence continues at coordinate 2,270 of JAJXWE010000469.1, forward strand.
GTCACTTCGCTCGCCGCACTGTGGCTCGGCGCCTTTCTGCTGCTGCAGCCCCTTTGGGTGCTGAGTGCGACGGCGCTGAGCCGCTGGGCGGTGCCAGGACCAAAGCGGCCGGTACGTGTGCGCACCGTGCTCGCGGAAGCCGGCACGCTACTGATTTCGGCGATGCGCATGAGCACCTGGTGGTGGCGGGCAGATCCGCCCGGCTGCTCACCGAACCGCAGTACGGCCTCGGGCCACCCGGCGCCGCCAGTGCTGCTGGTGCACGGAATTCTCTGCAACGGCGCCATCTGGGGTCCTCTGCGCCACAGGTTGAGTGCGGCCGGATGTGAGCGCGTCGAGGGGATTGATCTGCAGCCGCTCTGGGCCGACATCGAGACGTTTGCGATCCACCTCGTGCGCGCCCTTGAGGCGATGCACCGCAGCAGCGGCGGCAA
>JAJXWE010000470.1 GCA_021781775.1 Pseudomonadota bacterium
CGATCGACGCCGAGCGCATCAGCGGCGCGGGCGAACCCCCAGGCCACTGCGTCATGACGGGCGGTGCCGCCGCGCGCCTGAAATGCCGCTCCCATCACCGGGAAGCGGATGTCGTCGGTCTTCAAGAGCGGGCAGATGCGCCGCGCTTCCTCCGGGGTCAGCCATTCGTTGTCGACACCGTTAGCGCGATTGGCATAGATGTGCCGCTTGGCCACCTGCACGTCGTGCACGGTGTGCGCGAGCATCATCACGCCGCGCTGGGAGAACATCACGTTGTAATTGAGCTCCTGAGAGAGCGTCTCCCAAAGCTTCACCGAGTGGTCATAGAGCGCGGCGCTCTCATCGAAGAGGTAATTGGAGCGGATGATGGTCGTATTCCGGCCCGTATTGCCTCCGCCGATCCAGCCTTTCTCCACCACGGCGACCCGCTTCATGCCGTGTTCGCTGGCCAGATAGTAGGCGGCGCCGAGGCCGTGGCCGCCGCCGCCGACGATGATGGCGTCGTAAGCGGCCTTGGGCTCGGCGCGACGCCACTGGGGCTGCCAGCCGCGCTGACCGGAGAGGCCTCGCCGCAGCAGCGTCAGGCCGGAAAAGCGTTGCATGATGTGTCCTTGTGCGGACGATGGTTGACCAATGGCGCGAATCATGCCGCGCGAGGCGCACGGACTACGTGCACGCGCTCGCCGACTCGCTTGAATAGAAGCGACATACACGGTAGCTTTGCGTCGCCGGCCCCGTCAAGCTGGCGGCGCCGGACCGCGCCCCGGAAACGGCGGGCGGACGGTTATGGATAAGTGCATGCCGTAAATCGATTATCCGGGCGGGTTCGCTGACGTTCATACTAGTGGCAGCTCGGCCCGGGCCGTCCGAAAACCGTGGGGAGTTCCTTTGCAAACGCAATCCAGTTCCGCGCCGCGGGCCCGACGTCCGAATGCGCGCGATGCCAAGAGAGCGGCGCGTACGGCGCGATCGCACTCGTCCGTACCATTCATCACGCGAAACATTCCTCTCTACGAAGTGCTCAACAACGAGGGGCTCGAACTCCTCGAGCACAATGCCGATACGATTCTCGAGGAGATCGGTATCGACTTCCGTGATGATCCGGAGACGATCGCTATTCTGCGTGCGGCCGGTGCCGACGCGCAGGGCGAGCGGGTTCGCTTTCCGCGCGGCATGTGCCGCACGATCGTCAGCCGCTCGGCGCCCCGGGAATTCACGCAGCACGCTAGAAATCCCGAGCGCAGCGTGATCATCGGCGGTGCCCGTACGGTCTTTGCCCCGGCCTACGGCTCGCCTTTTGTGCGCAGCCTGGACGATGGGCGTCGTTATGCGCGGATCGAAGATTTCCGCAATTTCGTCAAGCTGACGTATCAGTCGAATGCGCTGCACCACTCCGGCGGCACGATTTGCGAGCCGGTGGACCTGCCGGTGAACAAGCGCCACTTCGACATGGTCTACAGCCATATGCGCTGGAGCGACAAACCGTACATGGGTTCGGTCACCGCGTCCGAGCGCGCTGCAGACACGGTGGAGATGACCAAGATCCTCTTCGGGGATCAGTATCTCGATCCGGCGACGGGCAAGCCGCGAACTTTCGTGATCAGCCTGATCAACGCCAACTCGCCCATGACTTGGGACGCCACCATGCTTGGGGCGCTCAAAACGTACGCGCGGGCGAATCAGGCAACCATCCTGACGCCGTTCATCCTGGCCGGGGCGATGTCGCCGGTGACGGTGGCCGGTACGGTCGCGCAGACCCTTGCCGAGGCTCTCGCCGGCATGACGGTCGCGCAGCTGGTCAACCCGGGCGCGCCGGTGGTGCTCGGCAGCTTCGCGTCGTCGTTGTCCATGCAATCCGGTGCACCGACGTTTGGCACGCCCGAGCCGGCCCTGGTGCTGTACGTGATGGCACAGCTTGCGCGCCGACTGGGTGTACCCTTCAGGTCCGGCGGATCGCTGTGCGGTTCGAAGATTCCGGATGGCCAGGCGGCTTTCGAATCGGCGAATACGCTGCTGCCGACGTGCATGGCGGGTGTGAACTTCGTGCTGCACACCGCCGGATGGCTCGAGGGCGGCCTTACGATGGGCTACGAGAAGTTCGTCATGGATGCCGATCAGGCCGGCATGATGCACACGCTGCTGGCGGGCGTCGATCTGAGCGAGAACGGCCAGGCAATGCAGGCGATGCGCGATGTCGGACCTGGCAAGCACTACCTTGGCTGTGCCCATACGCAGGCCAATTTTGAGACGGCGTTCTACCGCTCGCCGCTCGCTGACAACAACAGCTTCGAGCAGTGGGAGGCAGAGGGCTCGCAGGACATCGCCAAGCGAGCCAATGCGCTGTGGAAGCGGCAGCTCGCCGAATACGAGGCGCCGCCGATCGATCCGGCCATCGACGAGGCGCTGCTCGATTACATGCAGCGGCGCAAGGCGTCCTTCCCGGATTCGAACGTCTGAGGTCTTCATTCTCCTTTTCACGATCATTTGCCATGACCACAACCACCGAACAGACCCGAGCCGACCCGGCCCACGCTGAACAGGCCCGCACTCCCGCCTCACGAGCCGGCGTTCAGCCGGCGCTCTATACCCTGACCACCGCATGCCCGGACACGACGGGCATCGTGGCGGCAATCGCGGGCTTTCTGGCCGCCAACAACGCGACCATCAGCGAGGCGCAGCATCACAATGAT
>JAJXWE010000471.1 GCA_021781775.1 Pseudomonadota bacterium
CGCCTGAGCCAGTGGAACAGATGGACCCGGCTGTCCGTCAGTCCCAGCACCTGCGTGGTCACGGTCACGGGCTCGAGCGCCCCAGCGCGGGCATGGCGGATCAGATGCGTCTGCACGGCCGCGAAGCCCCGGTCCGCGTCGTCCGCGCCGCTCGTGCGAAACAGGGCGTCCGCGGCATCGTCGAACACCTGCAGGCAGCGAGAGTCGCTCAGCTGGCCGCCACGGTCGACCCACTCGGCGCGCACCTCGGTCTGCAACGTCTCGAGCGGCCGCTCGCCGGCCGCCGCGCTGGGCTGCACACGCGCGGCGCTTTCGGCATATAGCCGATCCTCGAGCGCGCGCAGGGTGGAGCCGGCGCCGATGTCAAACTGCTTCAGGACCTGCTGGATGGCCACCAGGTAATCATCGCGCAGGCGCTCCAGCTCGCGGATCGAACGGCCCGCGGCCTGCGCCTGTGTGCCCTCGACCATGCGGTCGATGAGCTGCTCGGTAAGCTCCGGCGCCTCGAGCCGCGTCCAGGGCCACTTGAGGCACGGGCCGAACTGCCGCAGCATATGCCGCATGCCCGTCTCACCCCCGGCGAGATGATAAATCAGGTTTGTACCCATGCCGGCCCAGCGCAGACCGGGGCCGTAGACGATGGACTCGTCCAGCTCGCCTGTGCTGGCCACACCGTCGTTGACCATGTGCAGAATCTCGCGCCACAGCGCCTCCTGCAGCCGGTCGGTGAGGTGACCCGGCACCTCGCGGCGCACGGTGAGCGGATGCATGCCGATGTAGGTGAAGAAGGTGGCGGCCGCCTGCAGGGCCTGTGGGGACGTTGCCTTTCCGCCGACCAGCTCGACCAACGGCAGCAGATACACCGGATTGAACGGATGGGCCACCAGGAGGCGCTCCGGGAAGCGCATGTCGCGCTGCAGGTCGGAGGGCATCAGACCCGATGTGCTGGAAGCGATGAGCACGTCCGCCGGCGCATGGCGGCTGACGTCGGCGAGCATCTTCTGCTTCAGCTCCAGCTGTTCCGGGATGTTTTCCTGGATGAAGTCCGAGCGGCGCGCCATCTCGGCCGGATCGGTCGTGAAGGACAGCGTACCCTTCGGCGGCAGCGGCGCACTGGTCAGCTTCGCCAGGGCACCCTCGGCGTTCGCGACCGCACCGCGAATCCACTCCTCCATCTTGGGATTCACGTCCGCCGCGATCACGTCGATGCCGAAGTGCAGCGCGCGCGCGGCCCAGCCCCCCCCGATCACTCCCGTGCCCAGCAGACCCAATGTCTTGACGCGTCTCATGCTCTCGCCTGTCACTTGAATTACCTCCCGTCGGCAACTTGCAGCCGCCGGCGCCATTTTATAATATTGACCTCATAATATAAACAGTTTTGCCGCGGTGGGGTCGCACAGGTGCGGCGTCGGAGAAGATCTGATGGCCCGAACCAGGCTGCTCGAAAAACGCTCCATTGATTACGTCCCGCTCGCCGAGCGGCACGGCAAGGTATGGCACCTCTGGCCGGTATGGTTTTCGGGTGATGCGCACCTCGCCACGCTCGCGGTCGGCGTGCTGGGCAGCGCCCTCGGCGGCAACCTGTTCTGGTCGGCGCTCGCGGTCGTGCTCGGTTGCGCGATCGGCACCTTCTTCATGGCATTCCACTCGGCGCAAGGCCCGCAGCTTGGCCTGCCGCAGATGATCCAGTCCCGTCCGCAATTCGGCTATGTGGGCGCCCTGCTGGTCTGGGTCGTCGCGCTGGTCAGCTACATCGGCTACAACGCCTTCAATCAGGTGCTCGCGGTGCAGGCGTTGCACGCACTGCTCGGCGGGATCCCGATAGGCACCGGCACCATCGTGATCGGCTTCGCGGTTCTCGCCGCGAGCCTCGCGGCATTCGGCTACGACTCGATCCACCTCGCGCAGCGCGGGCTCGCGTATCTGATGATCGCGATCCTCACGCTGTTCACGATCTGCGCGGTGTGGCTGCTGCCGATCCCGCCGGCGCAGTGGAGTTCGGCCGATTTCCGCCTCATTCCGTTCCTGACACAACTGCTGGCCGCGGCCTCTTATCAGCTGAGCTGGTCGATTTACGTCTCCGACTATTCGCGCTACCTGCCGCACACGGTGAGTATCCGTGCCTCGTTCTGGTGGACCTATCTCGGCGCCTTCATCGGCGGGACCTGGATGATGCTGGTCGGCAGCGTAGCCGCCGCCGTGGTGCCCAACCTGAACGTGCCGGCGGCACTCGAACGGGCGGCGGACATCATGCTGCCGGGCTTCGGCAGGGTGGTGCTGGTCGGATCGCTGCTCGGTCTGGTCACGATATCGGCGCTCAATTACTACGGCACGTCGCTGACGCTGCTCAGTGTCTGGGATACATTCAAGCCCCTGCGCAGCACCGCGGCGAAGCGGCTGCTCAGCCTGGCGCCGGCGCTGATCATCTCCACGTCGATCGCCATGGAATCCTCGAGCCACTTTCTGACCCGCTTCTCTGACCTGCTCGAGATTCTTCTCTACCTGTTCACGCCCTGGACGGCCATCAACCTCGCGGACTTCTACCTGGTGCGCAAGGGACATTACTCCGTGCGGGAGATCTTTAATCCCCACGGCATGTATGGACGGTGGAACTGGCACGGACTGCTGGCGTACGCGGTCGGCTTCCTCGCCATGTCGCCATTTTTCAGCACCGGCCTGTACACCGGG
>JAJXWE010000472.1 GCA_021781775.1 Pseudomonadota bacterium
ATCCCGGGTTGTGGTGGCGATCCATTTGCGGCGGCGCACGCCATGGATGCCGGCCGCCGCCATCAGCCGCGCCCCTCGCTTGCGCGCGACGCGGAGGCCTGATTTTGACAATGCGGCTTGGCCCACTTTGATATTCAGATTTGGCCCACCCCCTACGTTGTTTTTGATCGCTCCTCGTTTCGCGCTCTAAAAGTGATCCACCTTCCAGAGTTCTTACTTTCTCCCGCCGCCGGCCGGCGGCGGCGCGGTATTAAGTTTTGGTCTCGGCGGCCTTGCCTTTGCGCTTCTCGAGCGTACGTCTAAAGCGATAGGATTCGGTGCCGGTCTCGATGATGGTGGCGCGGTCGGTGATGCGGTCGATCAGGGCCTTGCACAACCGGGCGTTGGGAATCACCGAGGTCCACTCCGAGAAGGGCAGATTGGTGGTGACGATGACGGCGGTCTTCTCGGCCCGTTCGGCGATGACCTGGAACAGGAACTCGGCGCCGACCTCGGCCAGCGGTACATAGCCCACCTCGTCCAGCACGATCAGATCGTAGCGCGCCCACCGTGACAGCGCGCGACCGAGCTGCAACTGATGCTTGGCCTCGACCATCTCGTTGATCAGCCCGGCGGCGCTGGCGAAGCGCACGCGGCGCTTCTGCCGGCAGGCGGCGACCGCCAGGCCGGTAAGGAGATGGGTCTTGCCGGTGCCGCTGTCTCCTATAAAGATGATGGGTTCGGCCTTGGCGATATAATCGCCCTTGGCCAGTTCATGGATCTGCTGGGCCGAGACCTTGGGATTGCGCCCGAAGTCAAACTCATCGAGCGTCTTCATGCGCGGCAGACGGGCTTCGCGGATGCGCCGCTCGATCAGCCGCTGTTCGCGCTCCTCGAGTTCGGCCTGCAGCAGCGCTTCGAGATAGCCCAGATGGGTACGCCGTTCCCGCACCGCCTGTTCGGCCAGCTGGGCGCACTGGGCCGCGATGGTCGGCATCCGCAAGACCTTGCACTGCTGGCGAACGGTGGCCGCTTCCAGGGCGACGCTCTGCGCATTCACGGCGTCACCTCCTGGCCGAGCAGGCCGTCGTAGTCGGTCATCACCGGCAACGGCCGTTCAAAGCGCGCTAGGCCGTCCAGCTCGATGAGCGCAGCGCGCGCATGGGTCAGATCGACGGCTTCGACTAAATGCCGGACCGCGGCGCCGTCGGCGCAACCCAATGTGATCGCCTCTTCGACTGCTGCGCGCACCCGGCCGTGGCCATGCGCTCGGATCAGACTGAGCACCTGAATCATCTGGCGCGTGCCGCTCGGCTTGCCGTGTCGCTCGATAAGCCGGGCGAGCAACCGATCGTAACTCTCCGGCCACAGTCCCCGTTGACGCCACGCTGCCAGTGGCTTCGAGCCGATCAGCGCACCGGGCTTGCGTTCCAACACGTCGAGATAGTGTTCGAGATCAAGTATCTGTTGATGGCGTTCGTAACAACGTTCGTGACGGGCGATTAAACGGCCCTCGTCGCGCACTTCGACGTGACTCGGATAGAGCCGCACCTCGACCGTTCGGCCCGGCGGCGCCGGCGCCGAATAGAGATTGGTCCGCACCCGCACGCAGCCGAGCCCGTCCACGCGTGGGAAGGACAGCTCCGCCAGTTCGAAACCTTGTTCGGCGAGGGGTAGAAGATGCGCGCGCTCAGCGATCATCGCCGCCCCGACCGTCGCGTCGCGGCCGGCGATCTGCCGGCGTTCATCTTCATGACAGGCGGCCAGCAGCTGAGCGTTGAGCTCCTCGAGGTCCCGCGCTTGCGGGACCGGTACCCAGTGGTTGCGCCGGAAGTAGCAGGCCTCGCCCTCGATGCCACCCTTCTCGTGCGGCTCCGCCGGCGTGCAGAAGTCGCTCGCGAAGCGCCAGTGCGAGCGGAAAGCGATAAACCGCGTAGTCTCCTCGCGCTGATGGCCGCGCAGCACCTTCTTCACCGCGCTCTTAAGGTTATCGTAGCGGAGCAATCGAAAGACCCCGCCAAAATAATGGAAAGCCTGCTCATGAGCCTCGTGAAACGCCTGCTGGGTCGCGCGATGATATGCTCGATGAAAGGCCGCGCCGCTCACCATGCTGCGCAGCGAGAAGACCTGCAGCTTGATCGGTTCGCCGCTCAGCTCCGCCCACGCCTCGTACCAATCGACCTGACCTTCCCGGCCCGGCGCATAACTCTGCGGCACGCAGGTCTCGCGCGTCGACCAGCCCAGCTCCCCTTTGCGTTCGCGCACGTACTGCCGCACCGTCACCTCGGCCACCTTGTACTCAGGTAGTTCTGTTCTGATTCGTTCGTAGATCCGATGTGCGGTGTGACGCTGCTTGCGCGGCGCATTGCGGTCGGTTTCCAGGATCGCGTCGATGAACGGTCGCAGCGGCCCGATTACCGGCCGCTCTCGTTGACTCGGCCTGCGCTCCGGCGGCTCGGCGCTGGCCACTGCCTGGCGCACCATCCGCCGATGCACGCCCAGCTTGGTCGCCACCCCCTTGATGGTACCGATGCCGAACTCGTACTCCCTCCGAATCTGCTCGAATAGCTCCACCTTCCGTCTCCGCTCCATCCCGCGCCTCCCGCCTCTCGGCAGGATGCTCGGCTATTCGGGGGTGGGCCAATTTACAGCATCGAAGTGGGCCGTTTCACAGTATCGAAATCAGACGGCGCAGCGCACGCTCT
>JAJXWE010000013.1 GCA_021781775.1 Pseudomonadota bacterium
CGCGCTCCAGTTCGGCGGCACACTCACGCCGAATGAGCTCGAGCGCGCCCGCCTCGCGCCGCCGCAGCGCCTGCGGCCACTCCCACCAGGCCATCGCGCCCATGCGAGCGCTGATGACCTCGAAAAGCGCGTAGTCCTCGAGCCATGGGCGCGTCGCGGCGCGGAACAATTCGTGCTCCGACTCATCGCCCGGTGGCTCGGCCGGATCGAGCAGCGCCGGGTTGCCCGCAAAGTCAGACCGCGCGAAATACGGTGAACGGTCGGCGCCGGTCGGCCCGGCGGGCAGGAACTGCCAAACACTGAACCCCGCTGCCGCCAGCCAGTCGATCCACTCTCGGGCGCCGCGACCGAGAGGGGCCTCGAGCGAAGCCAGAGGCAGCAGCACCCCGGCGCGTCGCTGGTCGAACACGGGCAGGCGTTCGGCACTCACACGAGCCTCCTTGGCGCCTTTATCGCCGCGGGAGTTCGACGTCGGCGAACAGCGCAGCCACTTCCTCGGCGGATGCGGCCCGATGGGCCCGCTCGACCAGGCGTCGCTCGAGATGCGGCGCGAGGAGTTGCGCGAAGTCGTACATGTACTTGCGCAGCAGAGTGCCGCGCCGGAATCCGATCCAGCTCGTGTGCGCCGGCAGCAGATGGGATGCGTCGAGCACGGCCAAGTCCTGCGCCGCTTCCTCGACGGCCATCGGCGCGACGATTCCCACACCCAGACCGAGGCGCACGTAGGTCACGATGACATCGGCGTCCTGCGCGGTGATGGCGACATTCGGGGCTAGGCCGGCCCGGGCAAAAGCCTCATCAAGGGACGACGGCCCGGTGAAGCTGAACGTGTAGGTGATGATCGGATAGCCGGCCAGTGCCCGGTAGCTCAGGCGTTCCATGCGGGCCAACGGGTGCTCGCGCGGGACGATGACCACCCGGCTCCACCGGTAGCAGGGCAGCAGCGTGAGCCCTGCGAAGCGCTGCTCCGAACCGGTGGCAATGGCGCAGTCGATCCGGTCGTGGGCCACCATCTCGGCGAGTTGCTCGGAGGTTCCCTGGTGCAGGTTCAGGCGCACGTTCGGGTAGCGCGCGCGGAACTCCCGGATCACCGCCGGCAGGACGTACCGCGCCTGAGTGTGGGTCGTGCCAATCGAGAGACTGCCCCGCCCCTCGTCGCGCAATTCGGTCGACAGTCCCCGGATGCTCTGCACCTCCTGCAGCACGCGCAGTGCGCGGTCGACCACCTGCTGACCGGCCGGGGTGATGCGCGTCAGGGTGCGTCCGGCGCGCACGAAGATCTGAAAGCCGAGCTCGTCCTCGAGCAGCTTGATCTGCTTGCTCACCCCCGGCTGGGAGGTATGCAGCTTCTGGGCCGCAGCGGTGATGTTCAGACCGCTCTGGGCGACCGCCGCCAGATAGCGCAGTTGATGCAGCTTCATGCGCCGAAGCGTAACGCAACGCCCCGGGGGCATCCATAACCGACGCGCACGGCCTCAGAAGCAATCATTCGTTCTGGCTCCGCCCGGCCCGTCGCTATAGTGCCGCTCGCCATGGGTGAACTGTCCAAGCGTATCGAGGAGAAAGCCGGGGCCGTGCGGGCCGCGCTGGAGGCGGCGGTGCACGCGCACCGGCAGGTGGTCTATGCCAACAGCCTCGGCGCCGAGGCGATGGTCCTGACCGACATCATCTGGTCCCACGTCCCGCAGATCCAGATCTTCAGCATCGACACCGGTCGGCTCCCTCAGGAGACCTACGACCTGATGGAGAAGCTGCAGTGGCGCTACCGGCGCCCGCTGCGCCTGGTGCACCCGGAGGCCGCCGCGCTCGCGCGCCTGACGGCCACCCACGGGGTGAACGGCTTCTACCATAGTCTGGAGGCGCGGCTCGAGTGCTGCCAAGTGCGCAAGATCGAGCCTTTCCGACGGGCGATCGCGGGCTTTAGCGCCTGGGTGACGGGGGTGCGGCGCGAGCAGTCGGACACCCGTGCCCGCGCCGAGCCGCTCGAGTGGGATACCCAGCATGGCCTGTACAAGGTGAGCCCACTGCTCGAGTGGAGCGAGAGCGAGGTGTGGCAGTACATCCGCGGGCGCGGCCTGCCCTACAACGTGCTGCACGACCGCCAGTTCCCGAGCATCGGCTGCGCCCCCTGCACCCGCGCCATCCAGCCCGGCGAGAGCCGTCGGGCCGGCCGCTGGTGGTGGGAGCAGTCCGAATCGCGTGAATGCGGCCTGCATCCGCGCGTGCGCGAGGCAATCGGGGCCTGAGCGGCCCGGACTCCCGTATGGATCACCTGCCCATTTTCCTCAACCTGCGCGCCGTGCCCGTCGTGGTGATCGGGGGCGGACGCATCGCACAGCGCAAGATCGATCTGTTACTGCGCGTCGGCGCTCGCATCACCGTCGTGGCGCCGCGACTGAATCCGGCCCTCGCCCAACGCGCGGCAGCGGGCGAGATCGAGCATCTGGGCATACCGTTCGCTGCGAGCCACCTCGAGGGAGCGCAGCTGGTGATCGCGGCGACCGATCTGCGCCCGCTCAACGCCGAAGTCTCGGCAGCGGCGCGCGCCCGCGCAATCCCGGTGAACGTCGTCGACGACCCGGAGCTATCGAGCTTCTACTTCCCCGCGCTGGTCGACCGTGCGCCGCTCACCGTGGCGATCGGCTCGGCCGGCCAGGCCCCGGTACTGACGCGCTGGGTGCGCGAGCAGATCGAGGCACTGCTGCCGCAGCGGCTTGGGGAGCTTGGGCGGTTCATGGGCGCACGGCGCCAGGCGATACAGCAGACGCTTGCCCCGGCCGCGCGCCGGCCATTCTGGGAACGGATTGTGCGCGGGGTCACCGGCTCGCGCGCGCTGGCCGGTGACCTGGCGGGCGCCCAATCCGCCTACGAACGCGAGCTGCGCCTGGCCCGGCTCACCAGCGTCGGCACGGACGGAGCCGCAGCGCTCGGCGAGGTTTACCTGATCGGCGCAGGTCCCGGTGATGCGGACCTGCTGACGCTACGCGCACTGCAATTGCTGCAGCAGGCGGACGTCGTGCTATACGACCGTCTGGTGCCGGCCGCCGTCATCGAGCGCGCCCGGCGCGATGCCGAGCGGGTCCTCGTCGGCAAGAGTTCGGCACGCGGACCGGGCGAGCCACATACCCCACAGGAGCGGATCCACGAGCTGATGGTGCAATACGCGCAGCGGGGCCTGCGCGTCGCGCGGCTCAAGGGCGGCGACCCCTTCGTCTTCGGACGCGGCGGGGAAGAGGCCGAGCACTTGGCGCGTCACGGCATCCCCTACCTCGTCGTACCGGGCATCACTGCGGCGCTAGGCGCCGCCGCTGCCGCCGGCATCCCGCTCACGCACCGCGAGCTCGCTCAGAGCGTCACCCTGGTGACGGGCCACCCTCTCGAGGACGACACGCTCGACTGGGCGGCGCTCGCGCGTCCGCACCAAACGGTCGTGTTCTACATGGGGGTCGCGCACCTGGCTTACATTTGCGCCCGGCTGCGCGCCGCCGGCGCCAGCGCGGCGCTGCCGGCTGCGCTCGTCGAGCGCGCCACCCAGCCCGGACAACGGCGGGTGACCGGCACGCTCGCGGACATCGCCGCACTCGGGCACCATGCGGGGATCGCGCCGCCGGCACTGCTGGTGGTCGGCGAGGTCGCTGCCCTCGCCCTGGCACCCGGGGAATACGCCCCGGGTTCGGCCCCTCCGGCCCGCCGGCAGCGGCGCGCAACGGAGCAGGTCCATGAGTCATGCTGAGGGTTTCCTGGACGCGGTCGGTTGGACGCCGCTGATCAAGCTACGTCGCATCAGCGAGGAGACCGGCTGCGAGGTCCTCGGCAAGGCTGAGTTTCTCAATCCCGGCGGTTCGGTGAAGGACCGCGCGGCGCGGGCGATCGTGCTCGCCGCAGAACGCAGCGGAGCGCTCGCTCCCGGCGGCACGGTCGTCGAGGGCACCGCGGGCAACACCGGCATCGGTCTGGCGCATGTCTGCAACGCGCGCGGCTACCGCTGCGTCATCGTCATGCCCGACAACCAGTCCGCGGAGAAATACAAGCTGCTCGAGACTCTCGGCGCCGAGGTGCATGCGGTGCCGGTTGTGCCCTACAGCAATCCGAATCAGTACCAGAATGTCGCGGCCCGCCTGGCGGCAAGTCTGCCGAACGCGATCTGGGCCAACCAGTTCGACAACACCATCAACCGGCAGGCGCACATCGATTCCACCGGGCCTGAGATCTGGGCACAGACTGAAGGCCGCGTGGACGCGTTCACCTGCGCCTCGGGCACCGGCGGAACCTTCGCCGGCGTGTCGCACTACCTGAAAGCGCGTCGTGCAGCGGTGCGCTGCGTGCTCGCCGATCCGCCCGGCAGCAGCCTGTACGAATTCGTGCGCACCGGAACCCTGAAAGCTACGGGCTCCGGTTCCGTCACCGAAGGAATCGGCATCGGCCGCGTTACAGCCAATCTCAAGGATGCCCCGATCGACGGGGCGATGCACATCGAGGACGCCGAGACGGTCCGCTACGTCTACCGGCTACTGCGCGAGGAAGGCCTGTTCCTCGGCAGCACCAGCGGGATCAATGTCGCCGCGGCGGCCGGGCTGGCGCGCGAGCTGGGGCCGGGGCACACCGTTGTCACGGTGTTGTGCGATAGCGGTGCGAAATACCAATCACGGTTGTTCAACCCCGAATGGCTCGCACAGAAGGGGCTCGCCGAGCAGGCGCTGCCGCCGCGCCGCGGTGAACCGATCGACGTGCGTACGGTGTTCATCGGTTGAGCGGCTGCATCCGGTCGGCACATGACCGCTGCCTCAACCGCCCTTCCCGCCTGGCTCGCCGCACTCCTGCTGCTCGCCGCCGCCCACAGCGCACCGGTGCTGGCAGCACGCGCGCTCGGCAGCCGCTGGGCGGCGCCGATCGACGGCGGTGCGATCCTGCCAGATGGTGAGCGTCTGTTCGGCGCGCACAAGACCTGGCGCGGTGTGCTCGCCTCCCTCTTGCTCTGCGCGCTGCTCGCCGGCCTACTCGGTCAGTCGGTCGGCCTCGGCCTGATCTTCGCCGCGCTGGCGATGAGCGCGGATCTGCTGACCAGCGGCCTGAAGCGGCGCGTACACGCGCCGGTCGGCCGTGAGCTACCGCTCCTCGATCAAATCCCCGAAGCGCTGCTGCCGTTGCTGGTCCTGCACCCTGCGCTCGGCATTGGCTGGCAGACGGTCTGGTTGCTCTGCGGAGCGTTCGTCGTGCTCGATCTGATGGTGCTGCCGCTGCGCCACCGCCAGCATCCTCGGCGGCGCGGACCGACCTGAGCCGCTCGCTTGACCGGCAACTCAGTCCCAGGTGCCTTTACTTAGAAAGGTACATTTTCGAAAAATGCTTGATGATCAAAAGCTCGGAGCGTTGCGCAAAGGATTTCTGGAATTCCTGGTCCTGCGCATCATCAGCGTGGCAAGCGTCTACGCGGCCGACATTCTCAAGACCCTGGCGGCCACGGAATTCGCCACCCAGGAAGGCACGCTCTATCCACTGCTCAGCCGCCTGCGCCGCGAGGGGCTGCTGGAGTACGACTGGCGAGAGTCGGACACCGGCCCACCGCGCAAGTACTACCGTCTGACCGCCGCCGGCGCCGAGCGCCTGGGGGAGTTCAACGACTACTGGGCACGCATCAATCGGACCATTCAGTCATTCGGGGGATGAGTCATGCGACCGGTGATCGCCGTCAGTCTCAACGGCCGCGCCTACCAGCTCGAGGACGACGCGCACGCCGCCCTCGCCCAGTATCTGGCCGACGCCGAGCGCTCGCTCAGCGGTAATCCCGATCGGGCGGAAATCCTCGCCGACCTGGAGCAGGCAATCGCCGACAAGTGCGAGCGCTTGCTCAGCGCGCATAAAACAGTGTTGACCCGCGCGGAGATTCTGCAGGTGATCGAGCGGATGGGTCCGGTCGAGGCCGGCGGCGCGGACGAGGCCGCGAACAACGAGTCGGGATACACCGCACATGCCGCCGGGTCTTCGGACGGTGGACCGGCACAAGCTGCTCCAAAGCGGCTTTACCAGATCAGCGAGGGTGCGGTGCTGAGTGGCGTCTGCAAAGGCATTGCAGTCTATTTCGACATCGACGTGGCGATCGTCAGGCTGCTGTTCGTGATCGTTGCGATCCTCAGCGGCGGATTTGCGGTGCTGCTGTACCTCGCGATGATGTTCCTCGTGCCCTACGCGAATACACCAGAGGAAGTCGCCGCCGCCGGTGGTCTGCCCTTCAATGCCCGCGTACTCGTCGAGCAATGGAAGCGCAAGGCGGCGCAGTTCGCCGACGCCGCCTCCCACGCCGCGCGCCGGGACGGCACGCGCGCAGACCGAGCACGTTGGCGAGCCGAGTGGCGGCGGGCGCACTGGCAGTGGCGCGAAGAGTGGCGGCACAACCGGGCGCAATGGCGTGCCCGCCGCTGGAGCGCATGGAGCGCGTCACCCGTGCCGCCGCCCGGGCCCGCGTTCCTCGCGGGACTCGGCTGGGCTGTGCTCGGGATTCTGGTCGCACTACTTACCCTGGGGTGGCTGTTCGTAGTGCTCTCGCTGCTGGCAACCGGCTCAGTACTCGGGTGGTCGCTCGGGCACTTGCCGCTGTGGGGCGCGGTCGTGCTCCTGATTGTGCTCTATCAGATCGTCGTCTCACCGCTGCGCGCCGCACGGTACGCGCACTCGCCCTACTTGTACGCATATCGCTATCGTTCACATGCGCTCGCCGATGCGCTCATCGGACTGCTCATCCTCGCACTGCTCGTCTGGCTGCTCGACCATCACCTGGCCGCCGTTCAGCACGTGCTCTCCGTACTCGGCCAGCGAGTCGCTTCGCTGTGGCAGCAGGCCAGAGCGCCGTCTCACTGACCGGTCGTCCCAGTCCGTGACGGATCCGTGCCGCCGCGCCGTCCACTCCATCCCCTCCGCTTTGGCGCCGGCTCGAGGTTCCCACGACGAGGGACACCTGGCTCAACCCGCACCGATTGCCCGCTCGAGCTCCTCCACCAGCAGATCGGCGTGTTCCCGTCCGAAGGTGAGCGGCGGCCGGATCTTCAGCACGGCGCCCCCGCGTCCGGTCGCACCAACCAGCACGCCGCGACCGCGCAGAACGTTGACGATACGTCGCACCTGTTCCGTGGCGCCCCACGCCCGCTCGGCGTTGCCCCCGAATTCAACGCCAACGAACAGCCCCGCGCCACGGACATCCTGTATTGCCGCGCAGCGGCCGGCGAGCGTGCGCAGCCGCGCCATCAGGTAATGGCCCGTCCGCTGTGCGTTCAGCATCAGGCCTTCGTCGCGGATCACGCGCAAGACCGCACGCGCCGCCGCACAAGCGACATTGTTGCCGCCATAGGTATTGAAGTACTGGCGCGTCCGCGCGAAGGACTCCAGCAGACCGCGGCGCCCCACGAGGGCCGCCACCGGATACCCGTTCCCCATGGGCTTGCCCATGGTGACCAGGTCAGGCAGTACATCATGACGCGCGAATCCCCACATCGTCTCACCCAGGCGCCCGAACCCCGGTTGTACTTCATCCGCAATGAACAGTCCGCCCGCGGCGCGCACCTGGCGGACCGCGTCCTGCAGAAATCCGCGCGGCTCCGCAGCGACACCATCGCTCGAGAAAATCGTGTCGACCAATAGCGCCGCGATCCGCACCCCGTCGTCCCGCATTCGCTCGATGCACCGAGCGACGTCGGCCGTGAATCGCTCCGCATCCGCACTGCGCAGTGGTGGGTGCACCGCGTACACGCCCGCGCCGAGCGGATTGCCCTCCTCCGGCGACAATCCCGCCAGCACATCCGTCGCGCCGTGGTACGCGCAGTCCGTGATGATGAACCCCGTACCGCCGGTCACGGCCCGGCTCACCTGCACCGCCAGATCGTTGGACTCGCTGCCGGTACACGTAAACACGGCGCTGTCCAGCTGCTGGGGGAGCGTCGCCAGGAGTTCCTCGGCCAGCCGCACCGGCTCCTCGGTGATATAGCGTGTATGCGTGTTCAGGACACGGGATTGCTCGCAGATCGCGCGAACGACCTCCGGGTGACAATGACCGAGGATCGGTACATTGTTGTATGCGTCTAGATAGCGCCGACCATCCCTGTCGTACATCCACACGCCTTCGGCGCGCTCGATCATCAGGGGCTGCTCGTAGAAGTGCCGATAGGTCGGCGCGAGCAATCGCTCACGACGCGACATGACGGTGCCATCGTCGCTAGATTCAGTCACTGCTCAACACCTTGCCGCAGGAATTTCAGCGCGAATTCGACTTGTGTGCACAACAGTTGCGGCTCCTGGGCGGCGGTGTGACGGCTGAGCGGATTATTGCGCACATACCATTCGTTCACCACGACATTCGTGAACAACCTCACCGCAACGAGCGCCGTAAGTACTCCGAGCTCCTGCTCGAACAGCGGCTGGGTCGCCTGATAGCCACGCAAGAATTCGCTCACACATTGGTTCGCGCACGCGATGTCGAAACAGTCAGATGGAATCAACTCCGCACACCCGACCGCCACGTCGGCAATCAGGGCCGTGTACACCATATCACCGAAATCGATCACACCCGCAATCCGTGACTCGTCCCCCGGATCGACCAGGATGTTGCGTCGATTGAGGTCATTGTGGACGACCTGCTGTCGCAGACCCTCGAGACGCGCCTCGACCTCGGGAACGGCCTGCGCGAGGAACATCCGCGCCAGTGACTGGCAGGGAAACGTCGAAAGCTCCTCGAGTATTTCCGTAAGCTTGCGCACGTGACGCACATCCCAGACGATTGCACGGCGCGCACCCGGGTGGCTGAAGCTGCCGAGCGCATGCGCCAGTTGCCCGGCGAGACGACCGCACGCCTCGCGCTGAGCACTCGACGGGACTGCATCGCACAGGAGTCGCCCCGGAAGGTAGCTCAGGATGTGCGCCGACCGCTCAGCGCCTGTCGCGTCCCGCAAGCGGACACCCGCCTCCCCGTCGCGCGTTCGCAGCACCCGGGGACACGGAATCCGCGGGTCGACGCGCTCCAAGTGCAGCAGAGCGGCGGTCTGCAGCTCCGTGGCCGCCGGGCTCTCGCGGGCATTCGCGATCTTCAGGACGTATTCTGTCCCCACGGGCGTCGTCAGCTTGAAGTTCTCGTCCCGCTCACCGGTGAGGCGCGTCACGCGCACCGCGAGGCCGTAGTGCTCGCGCGCGAGCGTGACGGCCTGGTCGTCCGTCACGTCGACGGGGCCGACAATCAGTTGCGTCAACAATGCGTCGCGGTGATCCGGCATGTCTCGTCGTTTCTCGCAGTCAAGCCGCAACCGTCAACCGCCGCGCCGCCGTTGACCGGCAACGGTATTCGCCTACGCGCGCGCTCACGCTCGTCGCCTCGAATCCCTCGCCGCGCCATTGGTTCAATCGAACACCTGGTGGATCTCCCGGCGCAATGTCTGCTACGCGCCGACCCGCTGCAAAACCGGCGCGCCAATGGCGGGATCAGAAATGCTCTCGCGCCCCGTCTCTGCATGACCTGCAAATCGCCACTGATGCTGCTCGGCGCTCACCGTCACGTCGTACCAATGGTGACTCCGCTCAAGATCCACGCGCCAGTGCGCAGTTCCACTCGCCGGAACACGCACCGTATGCCCGGGCTGCCCGTACGCCTCGTCGCGTATCCGAATCGTGAGCGCGCGCGCACCGGTATTCGTGACCCGCAGGGCGAGGCCACGGCGGACATCGATCGCACCGAAGACATGCAGTGAGCTTTGGCCCGTACCCTGAATCCGGCGCACGAAACCATTGGGCCCGTAGACACTCATGGCCAGCGGCCGCCCTTTGGGCAGCGCGACGAAATCCTCGAGCCCATGACCCGCACCGAGCGTATAGCGGCGCGGCAGATCCTCGCTTGCATCCCAGAATGCCGTGCAGCACACGCCCACCCGCGAGCGGTTTTGGAAATTCAGGTGCACGCCGTTGCCCGCCGCGACGAGATTCAGCTCCAATGCATAGGGCAGCGGACGCGTCGGTCGGACGCCCGCCTCCTGAGCTGGCATTTCCTGCGGCTGACTGCGCGGGACCCTCGCCGCCGGTAGCCTCGACTCCTGATACGACAGGTCCCAGTAGCCGCCAGTGCTCGGCAGCACGATGTCGCGCGTCATATACGATTGAAAATCGAACGCCGAGGTCAGATCCCCGCAGATCGCCCGACGCCAGGCCGAGATGTTCGGCTCCCTCACTCCGAAGCGCGTTTCCAGGAAGCGAATCACGGAGGTGTGGTCAAAGACCTCCGAGCAGACGTATCCGCCCTTGCTCCACGGCGAGATGACGAGCATCGGCACGCGCGGCCCCAGTCCGTAGGGAAGCTGGTCCGGCGTGTACGGTCGCGGGTAATCCGGATTGATCGTATCGTGGATCTCGCCTTGGGTGGATACCGTGGAGATACCCGGCAATATCGGAGTCGGCGGCTGTGGCGGAATCACGTGATCGAACAGGCCGTCGTTCTCGTCGTAATTGAGAAACAGCACCGTCTTGTTCCAGGTCTCCCGATCGGCCGTCAGCGCCTCGAGCACCCGTGCGATGTAGATTGCCCCATAGGCTGGCGGATATGAGGGGTGTTCCGAGAATGCCGCCGGCGTCACGATCCAGGACACCTGGGGCAGTCGGGCAGCAAGCACGTCGTTGCGCAGCTGATCGACGCCGGCCGGTCGCATTGCGCGCTGGTGCAGCTCGCTGTTCGTCGCGGCGTTGGCGAACGGCTCGAAATACGCGAGCGCGTTATCGTCGTAATTTCCGGTCATCGGACTGTCTTCGTTCCATCCCAGTCCTTCCTGGTATACGCGCCACGTGATACCCGCGCGCTGCAGCCGCTCGGCGTACGTCGTCCACGCGAACGGCTTCATGCCCGGCGTATAGAGCCAGCAGTCGTCATCGATGTACGGTCCGCCCCCGCGCCCCTCCGGGTCTATCGAGCCGCTCCACAACATCACCCGATTGGGATTCGTCGGGCCGGCGATCGAGCAGAAATAGTGATCGCAGATCGTAAACGCATCGGCCAATGCGGAATGAAATGGGAGGTCCGAGCGCAGGTGGTAGCCCATCGTCATATCGGTCTTGTTGAGCGGCCAGCCGTCCATCCGCCCACCCGCGATCGCCCCGTGCTGCGAGGCCCAACCATGATCCAGATCCTGCATGAACGCGGCCGAGGTTCGGCGGGTATCCAGATGAAACGGCAAGATCGTCTCCCCGGGGTGCTCCATGCGCGGCTGGAACCAGACGGGCCGCCCCCCGGGCAACGGCAGCGGAAAGCGGTCGCTGTAACCGCGCACGCCGGAGAGATGTCCGAAATAGTGGTCGAACGACCGGTTCTCCTGCATAAAGATCACGACGTGCTCGACGTCCTCAATGGTGCCGGAACGGCGTACGGTAGGCAGCGCCGCGGCGCGGGCGATACTGTTGCGCAGTAGCGCCGCCGATGCCGCATTCAAGCCGTACATCAGGAAGTTTCGTCTATCGATCACCGTGCCCCCCGATCTGACCGATGCGTACCGCGGCCGCCCCGACGCCCAACGCAAGGGCGCGGCACAGGTGGTTCAGCGCTCTCGATCGGTTGCGGTCGACGCCACGCCCATCCGCGTACGCGCTGCCGAGCGCGAACTCCGCTGGTCCATTCGGTTGGCGAATCAGCCGGCGCAGTATGCGCACGCTCTTCCCTTGATAATACTGGGCCATGGCGGGATTGCGCGGCATGAAAGCGCCGGCCGCGTATTTTGCCCCGAGTGCAGCGGTACTCCCGGCAAGCTCCTCCGGCGCGACACCCACTCGGAACCAAGAGGCCGCGCGTGCGGCGCTTCGCACCGTGCCGGTACCATGCAGATAGTCATTCGCGAGCTGCCGCGCGGCGAGCGTGTTGCCGCGCTCGGCCGCCCAGCGGTACCAGTGGACCGCGCGGCGGGGGCTGCGGACGACCCCAAGACCCGCGCTGTACAGTTGCGCCAGCGCATACGCGGCCCACGGACTGTGCAACGAAGCCACGGCTGAGCGCATTTCCCTAGCGGCATCGGGGTAGCGCTTCGCGGCAAGCAGCCTCAGGATCCGCCGCTCAGCCTCTTCGACCCGCGGCCGACGGGCTAGGTAATGCTGCGCCTCGGCGGCGCAGCGACTCTCAGCCGCTAGGGGCGAGGCTCCCGCTGCCCATACCGGCAGCGACAGCAGCAGCGGTAATAACACCGCGGCGGCCAGCGCACCTCCCGCCGCTGGCATGCGCCGCGCGCCGCCCGCTCTACTCATGCCTCTCGAAGTCGTAGTGGAAGTTCAAAGATATGACCCGCGGACGCATTGGAGTCTCCGTCAGGATGAACATGGACGTACTCGTCGAAAGACTCTTGTTCACGTCAGTGAG